>JBHLQZ010000001.1:0-54936 GCA_048883065.1 Candidatus Thorarchaeota archaeon
ATTTCATTAATACCAGATAGCAAAGCTTTCGATAAATCCATTTCATACTTTTCGATTGCATCCATTGCTATTTTTAATTCTCGCTTCCGACCTTTGTGTTCCGTGTGTAGTCCCTTATAATCCTCTACTAATTTATTAGATAACCAGCAAAAATGATCCATTACTCCACTAATAGCAGCAAATGTGGCTTGATTCCTAGTACCCCACTCAAATTTTCCAGGAGGATTGTTAGGAGCAGGTTTAACTTTGAAGGGTTTGAGTGCATTAAGAAGTTCTTCTTTCCCATATAGAAAACTTCCATGGCAACTAAACAGTTTGTAACCTGAAAAAACTAGAAAATCACAGTCTATGTCTTGTACATCTGTTGGACCATGTGCTATGTGATGGACTGCATCTACTAAGAAGTATGCACCTGCTTCTTTAGCTATTTTTCCAATTTCTTTCAATGGTGTTTTTGTTCCAAGCATATTCGATGCAGAAGTAACAGCTATAATCTTAGTCTTAGAATCAATTGATTCTTGAAAATGATCCATATCAAGAGTACCCTCCTCCATGTTTAATCGTGCAAATCTAAGTTGTTGAATTTTACCGCGTTTCTCTAGTTCTACCCATGGGCTTACGTTAGTGTAATGTTCATAATCGGTTGTTACAATATTCTCGCTACCATTGAACTCTCTACCAAGAGCATAGCTTAAATTAAAAAACAAAGATGTCGCAGACTCTCCTGAGATAATGTTTGCTGGAGAAGGAGCATTCAGAAAATCAGCTACAGCTTGCCTTCCAGTATGAATAACAGCTTCTGCTTGCTTTGATTCATCAAAAATTGCACCTACATTTGCACTACAATTAATACGAGCTTCAGCTTCAGCTCTTGCTGCTTTGTCAACAACAAGTGTAGCTGTACCATTATCAAAGAAAGCTCTTTTCCTTTCATTTAAATCAGTCGTTGCTCTAGGAAACGCATCTCTAATTTGTTCTATTAATTTCTTATCGAATATCATCTGATTAATTGTGTTTCACACGTTGTTTAAAAGTTTCTTACATATTCTTATCGAAATTATCCAAGACCTAATTGAAAGGTATTGAGAAGAAATGAAAGTTTTTTATGAAGCTTATTAGAGAAATATTTGAGATAAATGAATGAAAAACCAGCAATCAACATATTGTGTATCTGGCAACCAAATGAAAAATTAAAAAATTATCTACTCAAAGGATTAAAAGCTTATCCTCAAGTTAATCTTATTATCCCTAAGGATACGTCAAATGAAACCTTCATACAACTAGCAAAAAAACATAAACCTGAAATTATAATGGGTTGGAGGCCAACTAAAGAACTACTAGAAACAGCAGAAAATCTTAAACTTTTCATAAATCCTGGAGCTGGAATTCAGCATTTAATACCTCTTTTTAAAGAACTAACAAAAGAACGTGATATTACTTTAGTAAATGGGCATGGTAATTCTTATTTTACAGCCCAGCATGCAGTGGCTTTGCTATTAACATTATCAAATAAGGTTATTACTCACCATAATTGGATGGTTCAAGGATTATGGAGGAGAGGTGATACTTATGCTACATCAATTCCCATAAGAGATAGAAAAATAGGTTTGTTAGGTTATGGAGCAGTTAATCAAAAGGTACACAAGCTTTTATCTGGGTTTGATGTAGAATTTTCAATTCTACGAAGAGAGTGGTCAAAGAAAGAAGAATCCCTCCCTACTCCAGTTAATAAATATACTATTAATGAACTGCATCTATTTCTAAAAGAAGTAGATATACTGATTGTTGCTATACCTTTGACAGAAAAAACCGAGGGATTATTAGGAAAGGATGAACTTAAGCTCTTAGGGAAAGATGGTCTTTTAGTCAATATGGGGAGGGGATCTGTAATTGATGAAGAAAGTTTGTATTCTGTTTTACGAGATGAAATAATAGCTGGTGCAGCTATAGATGTTTGGTATAATTACCAACCAGAACCAACACCTGAAGGTTTGAAATATCCTTCATCTTATCCTTTTCATACGTTGGAAAATGTCGTTTTGTCTCCTCATAGAGGAGCTTCGCCTATGAGTGATTTAAGAAGATGGGATGAACAGATTGAAATTATATCTCAATTTGCTAGGGGAGAAAAAAAATATTTAAACACAGTCAATATTAATGAAGGCTACTAGTTTTCTAATTTCTTGTATTTTTATTCTTTCTTTGTTTTCTTTTAAAAATTCTAACAAAAGGAAACCCTAAAGAATAAACCATAAATTCAAAGAAAAACGATCCTTTTTCAGGTGGAGTCCCTTTTAACCTACTTTCAAACGCATCTAATGTGTTTCCAAGAAGATTTCCCATAGTAATCATTTGGATAAATAGAAGTATGTCTTGTGATTTTTCTTTACCATAAAAATCCAATAATTTTTCTTTTGATTCATCTGAAGGTAAACCTCCTGTTTCCGCATAATGTAGAGCAAATGCAAGGGCAATTAATTCCTCAGAATCACAGGAACCAAAATCTTGAGCCATGATCTCATTTATTTCTTCTTCAGTGCATCCATATTTTAATGCTGTTTTAGTATGTCCCCACTCACAATATTTGCATTCGTTTACAGCAGTAACTGCTAGCATTATTCTCTCTCTAAATTGAGAGCTAATACGTTCAGATTTCATTGCGTCTCTAATTTTGGAGGATTTTGCAATCATTCTTACTAAATCTCGCAAAAAACCACGAAATGTATAACTTCTCTTTTTGAAATATTGAGATGCATGCATAAGTTGAAATTTGACTTCTAATTATATAATTTATTATTTGTTAAAAAATTAAAAGCAAACTAAAAAAAGAAAAAGAGTAATTAAATTTCAGGGAAATGACAAGCAACATAATGGTTTGATTCAATCTCTTCAAGCATGGGTGTTTTTTTGCTACATATTTCTTGAGCTTTGTAGCATCTTGGGTGAAATGGACATCCTGAGGGTGGATTTATTGGACTTGGCACATCTCCTTCTAGAATGATACGGTCCATCTTAATACGCGGATCAGGGCGAGGAATAGCAGATAGCAATGATACAGAATAAGGATGTGCTGTTCTGCGAAATAGTTCCCCTGTAGGAGTCATTTCCATAATCTTACCTAGATACATCACAGCTACTCTGTCTGAAACATGTTTAATTACACTAAGATCATGTGCAATAAACATGAATGTTAAGTTAAAGTCTAGTTGAAGATCATGTAGAAGATTCAAGATTTGTGCTTGAACTGATACATCCAATGCAGAAACTGGTTCATCAAGTAAGATAACCTCTGGATGTATTGCCAGAGCTCTAGCTATACCTATTCTTTGTCTTTGTCCACCACTAAACTCATGAGGATATCTCAAAGCGTGATAGTCCTCTAATCCTACTTTTGCTAAAATCTCAAGTACCCTAGACTCTTTTTCCTCATAAGCCATATCAGGATAATGTATATCAAATGGCTCCTTAATGAGATCAAGAACCATTCTTCTTGGATTTAGGCTTGAATATGGGTCTTGAAAAACCATCTGTAGTTGGCGTTTGATAGAAAGCTCTTCTTCTCTAGTCATTGGTTGAAAAATATCAATTCCTTTGAAATATACAGAACCTTCTGTTGGTTCCTCAAGTTTGCTTATTACTCTTGCTGTAGTACTTTTACCACAACCAGACTCACCTACTAATCCTAGCGTTTCACCTTTATTTAAAAACAGTTTAACTCCATCAACAGCTTTAATCTGCGCAACCACTCGAGAAAATAGCACAGATTGTTGACTTACAGGAAACCATTTTCTAAGATTAATCAGATTTATTATTGGTTGGGTTTTAGAGTCCCAATCAGCAAAAAGATCAACTGTTTCATATTCTTCAAATGTTGTTACCATCTTCATACCTCCTCCTTAACAGTTTCTTTCTCAGCAAAAAGATCTTTATCGACATGCAAATCAAGCTCTTCGAAATGATGACATGCAACACGTCGTTCTTTCCCAAAAGAAATTTCTGGGGGACGAATTCTTGAACAAACCTCTGTTGCATATTTGCACCGAGGATGAAAACGACAACCCGTTGGAGGATTAATTAATCTTGGTACTGTGCCTGGTATAGTTTCAAGACGTGTTTTGTCTTTTTCTAGTGAGGGGATACTATCAAACAATGCTCTTGTATAGGGATGTTTTGGATCTAGAAAAATGTCATCTGTAGAACCAGATTCAACAACTCTACCTCCATAGAAGATATGCACTCGTTTAGTTATTTCTGCAACAACACCAAGATTATGAGTAATAAGCATCATCGCTAATCCCAACCTTTGTTGCATTTCTTTTATGATTTCAAGGACTTGAGCTTGGATAGTTACATCAAGGGCTGTAGTTGGTTCATCCGCAATTAATAGACTAGGTTGTAGTGCTAGAGCTCTTGCAATGAGAATACGCTGTCTCATTCCACCACTGAATTGATGAGGGTAATCGATTATTCTTTTTTCAGCTTCTGGAATACCAACTTGTTCAAGGGCTTCTATAGCTAATTGTTTCGCTTCATCCTTCTTACATTTTCTATGAATAGCAATAACCTCTGTCATTTGATCTTCTACTCTGAAAATTGGATTAAGGCTAGTCATAGGGTCCTGAAAAATCATTGCAATTTCTCTTCCCCTGATTTTACGCATTTGTAAATCAGGAAGTTGAAGTAAATCAATTCCCTTATACAGTATCTTACCTGAAATTGTTTTACCATTCTTATCTAGGATTTTTAAAATTGATTTACCTGTTACTGTTTTCCCACATCCAGATTCACCGACAATGCCAACAGGCTCTCCAGGTCTAACATCAAAGGAAACACCATCAAGAGCCTCAACTATGCCTGATTCTGTATAAAAATACGTGTAAATATTTTGTACATCTAATAATGGTTTCATTTTCATTACTCTCTTAATCTTGGATCCAACGCATCTCTTAATGCGTCTCCTAATAGGTTAAATGCTAAGACAACAAAGAATATTGCAAATCCTGGAAGTAGTGCTAATTCGGGATTCGTTTTTAAGTTCGTTTGAGCTTCATTTACCATTTGCCCCCACGATATCGTGGTTGGACTTCCTAATCCTAGGAAAGTTAAACCTGCTTCTGAAAGTATACCCCCAGCAATTCCTAGTGTTACTATAACTATAATCGGAGCTAGGATGTTAGGAAGTATATGTACTAAAATTATCCTCCTGTTACTTGCTCCTAATACTCTTGCAGCATTAACATAATCTAAATTATATATTTGCTTCGTATTCGCATTTACTAGCCTACATAGCCCTGCCCATCCAAAAACCCCTAGTACTATAATAATTACTACAGACTGTGGTATTTGTCTTAGAAAAGCCAATCTTCCCCTTCTTATAAAGGATACTGCAAGGATAGCTATTACAAGAAATGGTAATGCAAGGAACATATCAGTTAATCTCATGATTATTTCCTCTGTCCATCCTCTGTAATATCCTGCTAGAGCTCCTAAAGCCACTCCAATTATTGCAGATAAGAAACTGGAGAATAAACCTACAGTCAGAGAAACTTCACTTCCCGCAAGAATTCTTGAAAATTCATCTCTTCCTAGAACATCTGTTCCTCCAGGATATTTCAAATTAGGATTAGATAATGAACCACCACCATTCCAAGCATCAAAAAGTGGAGTTGTACCTACTGGGCTGAAAGGCATAAGAATTGGATAGATAATAGCAATAATAGTTACCAAAATAACTATTGCTCCTGAAAGTACTGCGATTTTATTTTTCTTATATCTTCTCCAGACTAAAGTCCATTGTGAAGGACTTCGTTCTCTCAAAGTTCCGTCTTTCGCAATGATTATTTCTTGTTTTGTAGCGGTTTTTCTTATATAACTCCAGCCTATTCTTAATCCTATCCAAACTGCTGAAAAAGCTAATGAATATATAATATTCAAGTAAATTGCTTGATTATTAGTAAAAACGAGTACTAAGAATAAACCAATTAGAATTACTAAGAATTCTATGATGAAATTGAAGTAGAAGTGTTTCCAACCCACGGCTAGTACTCCTGCCCAAGTCATTGATTTTGGGAGTCTTTTTTCTTTCATGTAACTGTCTAATCTTCTTGTGAAAGTTCCTTTTTTTCTTGCTGTTCTTTCCATCTTTAGATCACCTTGCTTAAAGTTCTATTCGTGGGTCCACTGCCACATAAACAATATCAGTAACTAAGTTTCCAATCAGAATCAGTATCGTAAGGATTGCCGTCGTACCTAATATCATTGGGAAGTCAAGAAATCCAATTGCTACTACATACTTGTAACCTAACCCCGGCCAAGTAAATAGAGTTTCAGTAATTGGAGCTCCTGCTAATGCAGTAGCCAAGAATAAACCAATATAAGTTACAACCGGAATAAGAGTGTTTCGAAAAGCATGCTTCCATGTTACAACTCTTTCAGATAAACCATTTGCCCTTGCAGCTAGAATGAAATCTTGTCTTAGAACTTCTAACATTGAAGATCTGACTAATCTAGTATAGAGCGCCATAAAATTAAATGCTAAGGTAACAGTAGGTAGAACCATATGCATAATTGAGTCAAGTAATCTTTCTGAAACACTTGTCCACCACGCGCTCATTTGTCCAGAAAAGAATAAATGCACCGTATCTGAACTAAACACTGGCGTAGGCGTTGGTACTCTATGCGCTTTAGCTGCAGGGAACCAACCCAATCCATAACCACTGAAAACGTATATCAGTATTAAACCAAAGACAAATATAGGCATAGATTGAGCTAAAAGAGCAAAAGCACTTGCTGATGTATCTATCCATGTGTTTTGATTTTTAGCTGCAACAACTCCTAATGGAATTGAAGTAACCAATGCAATAACATAAGCAGCTAATTGAAGTTTTAGTGTTTCCCAAACTAAACCACCAATTATACTATTTATTGGTTGTCCAGAAGTGAAAGACTGCCCCATGTCACCTTGTATTAGGTTGTAAAACCACATTAAAAATTGAACATATACTGGTTGATCTAAACCAAGCTTTCGCGTGAGATTAATTCTATCTTGTTCTGTTGCTCTCTGTTTTCCTAATAACATCAATGCTACAGGATCTCCCATACCGCTAACCATTACAAACGTCATGATACATATTGCAATAAAGAGAGGAATAAGTGTTAAAAGACGACGAGTAATGTAAGTTGTTAATCTCAATCCAGCAACAGTCTTAATCCACCTAACCACAGTGTTTTCGCCTAATCTTCTCCCCATTTCAGTTCCAGCTGTTTTTTGCCAGTCAACTGGAAGGAAAATCCCTGTGACTAGCATAAGAATGCCTATTATATATATATAGAAACCAGGACTTATAGATCCAGCAAGTCCTATGTCGTAATATGAAGGAGTTGCATCATTTGGATTAAAAGTAATTGGATTAAGATTTATCGTAGACGCCGATTGCCCCGTCACTGCTGCTTGATATCTTTCTGCTGCAATAAATATCGTCCGATTCATACTAATGATTGAAGCTATTAGCCCACAAAGGAATAAAATTGCAGCTGCAATATCAGCAACTGTTCCTCTAGACTTAAATCCTCCACTTTGAAATACTTGCCCTAAAACTGTAGCTAAAATGGCAAAAATTAGTATAAACCATACTGCAGCGGAAAGAATCACTATGCTGCTTGGTACTTCTGATGATAGAAGATAAGCACTTGTTTTATTAGTTGCGCTGGAGAATGTCAAAACTTTATATTCAATTCTAAAGGATAACACTCTAACCAAGGTTCCGTTGTTTCCTACTAAATTGGCTGGATCGTTATGTGTTCCAGCTATTGATGCAGGTTGTGAATCAAAGGTAATTGTATATAATGGTATGAATGCAGAAACTATTAACAAGAGAAATCCAACAATTTTAAGTGAAATTGCTACACTTTTATCCATAATAAACCACTCGAGTGAATGTGAACAGATTTTTCTATTCTTTGTTTAACAAACAACTAAAGTTTTTATAAATGTTGTCTCGATTTATAGAAAAGAGAAACAAGGATTGGAATCATATTTTACTCAAATTTATTAAATTACATATTCTGAAACCATGTGAAACAAAATCTCCTTCAAATAGAATGAAAATATAGTTATTTCAATTCAATAATTGGAATGTAAATTCATATGGAAAAAATCAGTTAACAAAAAAAAAATCGAAAGAATTCTAAAACTATTGCGAGTTGATTTTTGCTAAACTAACGATAACAAAAAATATTTAAAGAAAATAAGGAAGAAAGAGACGACAAGATAAATGGGGCAGTGATCTAGCTCGGTTTATGATACCCGCTTGACGTGCGGGAGGTCGGTGGTTCAAATCCGCCCTGCCCCACCACAATTTTTTCAAATCTAACCAAGTTTATACATCTATTGATTCCTTCTTTCTCTTGAGAATCAAGTGAATAATCCTTCAACACTTAGGTATCTTTGACCTGTATCTGCAAGAATAACTATAATGTTTTTATTCTTATCCCCTTCTCTTTTAACAATTTGTGCTGCTGCTTCACAAACTGCTCCTGAACTTATTCCTACCAATAAACCTTCCTTTATTGCTATTTTTTTACACATTTCAAATGCAGCAGATTGTTTTACCAAGAGTATTTCATCAATAATTTCTTTATCAAGTGTTTCTGGAACAAAACCAGGTGCTGTTCCCATCATTTTGTGAGGTTTAAAAATCCCTTTAGATATGTATGGTGATTCCTCTGGTTCAACTGCTATTAGTTTGATTTTAGGATTCTTTGATTTTAGGAATCTACCCGAACCACAAATTGTTCCTCCCGTACCTAATCCTGCAATCAAGATATCTATGTTTCCTTTGGTTTGTTCCCAAATTTCTGGACCAGTAGTCAAATAATGTGCATTTGGATTAGATGGATTAACGTGTTGCCCAACGTAGAAAAAGTCTGGATTGTCTTTCAATATTTCTTTAAGTTTTTGCCTTGATCCTTCAGTACCTAAATTCGCAGGCGTTAGAATTAATTCAGCTCCAAGAGCTTTGAGAATTTTACGACGTTCTATACTTTGTATTTCTGACATAACTAAAATAGCATTATACCCCCTTATTGCAGAAATGAACGCAACTGCCATACCTGTATTCCCACTTGTACACTCAATCACCGTATCACCTGGTTTGAGTAATTTTTGTTCTTCTGCATCTTTAAAGATCTGAAGTATAGGACGATCCTTTAAGCTTAATGGATTCATGAAT
The DNA here is from genome assembly GCA_048883065.1 of Candidatus Thorarchaeota archaeon. Classification (GTDB taxonomy): domain Archaea; phylum Asgardarchaeota; class Heimdallarchaeia; order Heimdallarchaeales; family Heimdallarchaeaceae; genus UBA460. The sequence goes on from JBHLQZ010000001.1 coordinate 9,231, forward strand.
TCACATTTACCATAGATTTTTGAATTTGGAAAAATTCTTTTCAATCTTAATAAAGGTGTGTTACCAATTAACTCTGTAATATCATTTAAAGCTTTCAACTGCAATTCCTCTGGTTGAAAGAATATATTTAACCATTAAATAAACTTTGTAAAATCTTTTTCCAAATCCTTTTATCTAAAGTTTATATAATTGGAAAATCTTCTTTCATTTGGAAACTCATGGGCGTCCTTCAAGAAGCTTTAGATGCAGAAAAAAGAATAAAGGGGCATGTTATTGAAACTCAACTTGAGCATTCTAAATTCCTTAGCGATTTAGGTAATTGTAATGTTTTCCTTAAATTAGAAAACATGCAAATTACTGGTTCTTTCAAATTAAGAGGATCAATGAATAAAATCCTATCAACCATAGAAAATGAAAATGAAGCTGAGTTTGTTACAGCCTCTTCTGGTAATCATGGTCTAGCTTTCGCTTATGCTATTAATAAACTTGGGATAAAAGGAAGAATATTTTTACCTACAACCACTTCAAATGCAAAAAGAGAGCCAATAGAACAATATGATGTGGAGGTAAATATCTATGGAGATGATTGTGTAAAAACAGAAATACATGCAAGAGAAATTGCTAAAAGAAGAGGTTTGGTTTTTGTTTCTCCTTATAATGATTCTAAAGTTATTGCCGGGCAATCAACAATAGCTATTGAACTTGAAAAACAATTAAACACAATAGATTACATACTTGTACCTGTTGGGGGTGGAGGATTGATTTCAGGTATTGCTGGATATTTAAAAGAAAAAAAATCTTCCGTAATGATTATTGGTTGTCAACCCATCAATTCTGCTGTTATGTATGAATCAATCAAAGCAGGAAAAATCTTAGATTTACCTTCTAAACCAACATTATCTGATGGAACAGCAGGAGGAATAGAAGAAAATTCTATAACTTTTGATTTGTGTAGACAATATGTCGACGATTATATTCTTGTAACAGAAGACGAAATAAAAGAAGCAATTAAGTTAATTTTTAAAAAACACCACATGCAAATTGAAGGAGCTGCTGCTTTATCAGTAGCATCTTTTATCAAAAACAGTAAGAAATTCGAAGGTAAAAATGTAGTTCTAATTTTAAGTGGTTCTAAAATTGAAGCTGCAGAATTTAAGAAAATCATAAGATGAAATTGTAGTATGATTATTTCAATATTCTAAGAGTTTTGATAACATTAACCTTTCTTTCTCTTGAATCATTTCAACTTCAACTAGTTGCCTTGCTTCTTGTTTCTGAAGAATTTCTGTTAACATATAATAATCCGAAGGAATGATGTTATCTCTTTTTTCGATAATTTCTTGTGCAGAAAACCATTTTAACTCTCCTTCATCTGTTGATAAGATCATATCATTTTCTACGCTAACTTGGCATAAAATAATTATGAAATGTTTAATTTTGCCTTCCTTTTCAACTAATCTCTCATTAATAACTCCCTTTACCCCTCCCCATCTAACATTTAAGCCAGTCTCTTCCTTTATTTCTCTAAGCATAGACTCTTTAATTTCCTCATTGTGCTCAATTTTTCCTCCAACTAAAGCCCATTTAGTCTTATACTCTCCTCTTTTTCGCTTTATCAAAAGCCATTTTGATTCGTATCTTATTCCTGCCACTACAATGTTAACAATGCCGTTTGTCATATATTTTTGAATTTCACATCATATCAAAAAATTTTCCTTCAGATTCATAAAACATTTAAACATTTATTATTGAAACACATTGACGAAGCCTAATGACAAACTTCATCCAAAATATTTCACAATCTATTCGTAGAAGACTAGGTTACCCAGAAGTAACAATACTGGTTATGGGAGATGATATACCAGCAACCAGAAACAGAGTTTTATTGTTACGTTCTTATACTTCTTTAAGAGAATTCATAATAGATAGTTACTTAACAGAATTGCCATACACAGAGAAATTTAAATTTAAACCAAAGCAATTCTTACCCTTTGAAGGACTTCTTTATTTGATAGATGCTACAAAAGAAGAGATGATTAAACATGAAAGAAATTATTTTTGGGAGAAGATTATCTGGGCAGAAGAGACCAAGAACTTACCAATAGCTGTATGTGCTTACAACTCTGAGCTTCAAGGAGCTCTATCTAGAGGAGAACTAATTGAGAATTTATCTCTGATTAGACTTACAGATCGTCTTTGGAATCTTTTTGAAATATCCAACGAAGAATCTATGCTTGAAGTGTTAAAGTGGATGAAACAAATAATTCATATGGGTTATGTTAAGTCTTGGTCAGAAAAAGAAAAATTATTAGAAAAAATAAAACCAATTAAGATTCAAATTCCTTCAGAAGAAGAGAATGATAAATAAAAAGAGGTACCTCCCATGGCTCAAACTATAGAGAAATTAATGAAAGATGGATATTCTGGATACTCAATTAGGTCAATCCTAATGAATCCAGAATTTAGAGATAGAGTGTTAAAAGACGTTAGTGTAAGAGGTAATGAAGTAGGTAAAAATTTAGTAATGGATAAATTAGCAGTTGGTGGTAAAGTACTACTCACAGGACCTACAGGAGAAGCAAAAACTCTTTTCGCCAGAGTGTTGCTTGATCATATTGTTAGGGAAATTAACAATTATAAATATCACATAGAAGGATGTCCTTTCTTAGAAGATGCTGGATATATTGCAGATGTTATAAACAACTTCCAATCCAATCCTTTTGCCGGTATTCGTGTGCTACAGTCTTTATGTCCATATTGTAGGCAAAATATCGAGAACATCCTCTCAGGTGATAATAATCCTGTGGATTTAGATAATACAAATAGTGTCTTACAAATAACCCCCAAAGATGTAATTAGTAAACTAGGAAAGCTCAAAGCACAAAAAACAATAGTTAGAAGAGCTCAACTTGATCCAAGAACAGATCCAGAAAGTTTATACATGCTTCTCGCAGGTGTTGAAAATCTTGAAGAACTATTTGGAAAAACTACTTCAACAACATATGCTGCAACTTCACATAAAGTTGGGGTTCTATCACATGGTTTTCTAGTTGTTAATGAAATTCAAAGGCTTCCATTAACTTTGTTAGAATCACTTATGGGTTTTCTAGAAGAACCTATGGGTATTAAGTACAACATACAAGGGGAACCAGTTTATATTGATGGTGCTGTTCTTTTCACATCTAATGCACCACTAACAGTATTTGGAGAAGAAAGTCAACCCATCATTAATCGTATTCCTGAAGTACTCTGGCCTGCTCGTTCAGTGGAAAGTAGAGAACAAATTATCAAGGATATGTTTGAAGAACAAATTATACTTTCAAGGAAGAAAATCACAGCAAATCCTTCAATTATACAATTGCATGAACTAGAAAAAGAAACAACTGACTTCGTTAGTCGTTTAGCAGTAGATTTTCTTGCATTCCTTGGAAATAATTCTTTACCTGGAACATTAAAAACAAAAGGATTACGCTCAGAAAGTCGTGTTGCTAGGAACGATTTCTATTCCGGTTTAGATGAAATTCATGATCCTCAAAGAACTCCCCATATCGATCTTCGAACCATGAACAATATTATTGGTGAGACAGTTCTCTTACAAGCAAGAGAAATAGAAGAAGATGTTAACGTTGTTACACTAGAAAGAATTAGAAACATAATGGGTGCATATGACATACCAGTTTCAATGATAAATGATGCTTTACAACAAATGAAAATTGTTCTAAGAACAGCAATAAAAGAATCTGAGGTTTCAATAAGCGTTCAAGATATCTCTGAAGATATCTCAAAAATGAAAGCTCTAAGCGATGAAGAATTAGCGCAGTTGATTGCTAAATTTGAAGGATTAGACAAATTCAAAGAAAATATTAGAGAAAAAATAATTGAAAAACTTAAACCGTCCTACGAACAGTTACTGAAAGTTGACTATATCTAATAAGAGTCTTATAATAACCGTTTGGAGATGATAAATTGCCACATAGAATATATTTCATTACAGAAGCTGAATTCACAGATCCATTACAACACTATGGTGATGTAGAATTTGTATTGGATTTTGAGGACGCTGCTCAAGTCTTACGGTTATGGAGAAATCCACATTTAGGTAGAAGCTCGCGTGAAGGAGCAGTTCTATCAATCGCAGCAAAAAACTCTGTTGCTATCGAAAATATACTTCAGAAAATCATGAATACTTATCTTACTCCTGAAGAAGAAGAGCGTTTAGTTAATGAACTGAAACTTCTAAGATTCATAGGAGATCATGTTCTCCCCGATGTTTTAGAAAGAGTTAATCGTAATGAACTCCAGACTCTCGAAGATATTCTAAAGTATATACAAGATTTATTACGTGAATTAAAATACGAAGGTTCAATCGATTTGCAACAACTAGCTGATAAATTAAATCAACTAAAAGATATAGTAGATATAGAAATTACTGATGCTTTTGGAAGAAAAAAGAGGATTTCACGCGAAAGTGTCATGGATTTGCTTGGAAAAATATTAGGTCGATATTTGTTGAAACAAATTTCTGTTGCTCCAATTGATGAAATCCAAAAACGTCCAAGAGGAACTATTCGTTTAAAAGAAACCTACAGAAGCGCAATTCTTGGTTCTCAAACAATACCTCCAACCTCAGTCAAACAAGAAGACATTGTGAGAGTAAAGAAAGACAGACGATCTTTGGTTTATCTTATTGTAGATATGAGTCAATCAATGAGAAAAACTGTTTTTGAAGGTAAAATGTCTAGATTAGATGGAGCTCTATTAACAAGTTTAAGTCTTTATTACTATTTTAAACTAATAAACAGAAGAAAAAGAAAGCGTCATGATATGTTCAAACTTGCAGTTGTACCTATAAGAAAAAATACAACAGTAGTTGATGACGATAAAAAAATGGAACATCTTCTGTTATCTGCAGAAGCTAAAGGAAAAACATACATGGTTCAAGCTGTTCAAGCTGCAATTGAACATGCGAAAAAGCAACATTTAGACAAAGACATAGATGTTCAATTCACTATAGTAACAGACGGTATGCCCAATGTTCCAACTTTACCATTTAACTACCGAAAAAGTGATGCTTTAATTAGATATTTCTCTGAAATACAAACTAAAACTAAACCAGAAACAATAGAGTGTTTAGTTCAACTTAACGCTATTTTTACTAGTCTGAAAAAAGATCGTTCAAGGAAATGGAACATATCTTATTTCTTAATGGGAACAGAGTCACTCCGCAACAAAGAGTTATACATTCATACAAAACAAATGCTGAAAGGTATTACTAGACCAATTTTAATTGATCCAGCCCAAATCAAGAAATTAGGGGAACAAATTCTAAAGGAGAGTATATTGTATGCTTAAAGTTGAATTAGAAGAAATTGTTGAGGTTTACCAAAAAGCTAAGGCAGATTTTAGGGTTTTAATGGGTTCTAATCCAGAAAATTATCGTGTTCTAATTTTTATAAATCCCGAACTCCATGTTTCAGTTAACCGTGTTGTTGAAATAACTGGAACCCCTCAAGCAATACTTACATCTGAGCAAATTACAAACTTAAGATCAGCTAGAATAAATGATTTTCTTCCAACGGGAAAGGAAACCGTTTATAACTCGTTACCTACATTAATTTATCTTTCAGTGCCATCTTATGATTTAACAAAAGAACAAGAATTAACACTACGAATTATGCTAATTCATGCTTTTGCTCATGCTTATATGAACGAAAAAACGGAATCAAATTCTGCAAGAACTCTTTCAAAACTATATCAAATTGATGTAATTCTAAAAGAGTTGATGGTAAATAATGTTTTCAAATTAAATCAAACATCCGGAAACAAGCATAGTTGGGCTTGGCAATACTTCCAAGATTTAATTGGTGTGATACGTTTATTTACTGAATCAAACGTAGAAGATTTTTACACTCCTCCTGAGGATGCAAGAAAATATACTTTATTCAATAATTTCTCGATAGAAGCTATAAATTTAATAGGAGAAAGGGCTAAGCTCGCAAGGAAAAAACACCTTCATGAATTAATCGATGAAGGTTTTGCGCACTATATACAAATGAAAGCCTTAGATTATTTACTTGAGAAAGAGGAATATAAACTACCTAAGAGAGATGAAGATAAGAAAATACAATATCCAAACGATTTGAAAGCATTTTTAGCTCCACCAATTGGAGAATTTAGTCTTGCTATAATGGAACGACTTCTAAGTAAACTTGGAAATGAAGAGGAAATGTTCAAGAAACTCTTTAGCTACAAATCAGATTATGAATTGTTAGAAGAATTCTCATGGGATGAAGTTAAAGATTTACTAGCAGTGAATAAGAATATACACTCTGAAAGTGTTGTTGAAACATGGCATTCTTCAAAAAGTAGATGGACTGATATCTGGTCTGTTTATGCTTATGGTTGGAGATTAATAGAAGAATATACCAGAAAAGTATATAGAAAGAAATACTCAACTTTCGGACAAATCCTTGATGATAAACCAAGGATAACTTCCAAAGGCTATGTTAAGGTGGGAGAAAAGAAAGTATACGTTTTTGAAATTAATGACTATGGAATTGGAATTGATCAATTAGTTATCCTCCATAATCATATGTCTCTTTATAGAGATGATTTTCGAACAATTTTACCTGCTTTTGCTGATGTGGTGATATTCAAGAAACTAGGTGGAATACATGTAGCAACACTCTTTGCAGTTCATAAAACAAGGTATCAACCATTATCTCCTTATAATTTACCAATCGCAACAAGAGCTGTGCAAGTTACAAAGAAGAAAGATGCATACAAATTTGATTTAGACGATGAGAAAGATGAAAAGATAGATGTAAGTGAAATTGATTACACATATTTACACAAAGTAACACAGCCGCAGAGGGGAGCTTTGGCTTATTTAATCAAAGAGGGGGTATATGAATTATGATGGACTTCTTTAGAGGGATGGTTATTGGAAGAAAACTAAAAAGCGAGAAACCATTAGATAGAGTACACTTCGCGCTTTTTCTACAGAAAAAACCTAAAACAAGGAATGTTAAGAAAATTCTTCCTCTAATAGAAGATGCTGATTGGAATGTTAGAAATGCAGCAACTTCAACATTAATTCATCTGATAAAACATTTTCCTGAAACAAAAGAGAAAGTGTTGGAAAACTTGCATAATTTGATTGAAAGAAGTTCTTTAGCGATCAAATTATCAACTTTAGAAGTTTTAGGGAAACTGAAAGATTATTCATCTAAACCTTATCTTGTTAAGGTTCTAGAAGAAAGCGATTATGATCTACAATATGCAGCAATAAGAGCTATAGGATATCTAGATGATGTTGATGTATTGTACCCTCTCACAAACGTAGTTTATGCTAAAGATTACATAACTAGAAGGGCAGCTATTTTGTCAGTGATTAGAATTTCTAATTCTGTCAAAGCTGAGGAACAAATAGAAAAACTTACTCCACATATCCATATAATTATTGAATCTTATCTTGAGTTAGATCAATTAGGTGAAATCTTCTGCAAGATTCTAGATTACGGTGATTTCAACCAATTCCCAAATATGAAAGGATACAATGAATCAGAGATAGTTAAATTAGAAGATTTAATAGAGCAAAAAGACTATAGAGTAGAAATGTATCAAAACTTCGCAAAATTGATTTTCCCCAAATACTTCCCAATTGTTGAGAATATAAATTCATGAATTAATGTGTAAAGATTTTTTCACAATAATCTATGAAAGTTTTTTTAAATTTTTTACAAATTTCTTCTTGTTTCCACTTTTTACATATATATTTTTTAGTTTCTGATGAACATAAATGAAAACAAGTAGTTAAGAGTGCATAACCCATCATTCTCACTTGAATATCAGAACTTTCTAACATTACTAATGCTCGTTTTTGATGTGGAATTTTAACATTGATTTTAAGTAATTGCGTCTCTCCTAAGCTTGTTGCGTTCAACATATTTTCCATTATACTATAATGATTTAGCTATTTAAAAACGACAAAAACCTGCTAATAGGTAAAATTAAAGCAAAATATCTTGATTAGTTGTGGATTTTAGTTAATTTAACCTCTTCCTCAACTTTGTAAATTGCACAAACTCTCTTTATCCCTTTTTCTTCGTGTGGTAGTATCTGGAGAGAATATACTTTTCCCTTTGGAGCGTTAAAATTTCTATAGATAGAGTCCACATAATCCTTAACATCTCTGTATTTCAATTCTTCATCAGGAATGTCAAAGTAATTAAGAAACTCCATATCCGACAAAAATCATTCATCATTATTAAAAACATGTATCACATTGCTATTACATTTTATCAAGTAACATAATTATCTGCATTTATAATATGAAATCTTTCTGAAGGATAAACATACTTTTTAATTGCCAGAAAATAGGTGAAATAATAATGCCATTAGATATAGAGACTCCACTAGAACCGAAAGGGGATCAACCCAAAGCAATCCAACAGTTAGTAGATGGAATAAAGAATAATAAATTTCAAACATTGCTTGGAGTAACAGGTAGTGGAAAAACCTACACCATGGCTAAAGTTATTGATGCTATAAAAAAATCCACATTAATAATCGGACCAAATAAGACTCTTGTAGCTCAACTATTTGGTGAATTTAAAACACTGTTTCCTTCTGCTAGTGTAAATTATTATGTTAGTTTTTATGATTACTATCAACCAGAAGCATATTTACCTTCCAAGGATTTGTATATAGAGAAAGATGTAGATATTAACGAAGAAATCGAGAGATTACGTCATACTTCGCTTGAAGCATTAGCTACTAGAGATGATGTAATAGTTTGCGCTACTGTCTCTTGTATTTATGGTACTGGTCCTCCTGAAATATATCGCTCTAGAAGAATTGCATTGGCACTTGGAGACACACTTGACAGGCAAGATTTAATGATGGAGCTAGTAAAAAACCAGTACGAAAGAAATGATGTTAATCTTGAACGTAAATGCTTCAGAGTTAGAGGGGATTCAGTAGACATCTTTCCTTTGTACGGGGATTATATTTATCGTATTGAATTCTTTGGTGATGAAATTGAACGTTTAACAGCTCGTCATCCTGTAACTGGAGAGAAAATAAAAGATTATGATTACCTTTCAATCTTTCCAGGTACTCAATATCTTGCAAACGATGCATTCTTCGAAACAGCTTTAGAGGATATAAAATTAGAACTAGACATGCGTTTAGCAGAACTAGAAAAAGAAGGCAAAGTAATAGAGAAACATAGGTTGAGACAAAGAACGTTATACGATTTAGAGCTTCTAAGAGAAACTGGAGGTTGTCCAGGCATTGAAAACTATTCACGTCATTTTGATAGAAGAAAAACAGGAGAGAAACCCTATTCCCTACTAGATCACTTCCCAGACGATTTCCTATTGTTTATCGATGAATCTCACCTAACAATCCCTCAGTTAAGAGGAATGTATGCAGGAGATTATTCCCGAAAAAATAATTTGGTTACTTATGGGTTCAGACTTCCTTCGGCTTTTGATAATCGTCCTTTCAAATTTGAAGAAACAGAAAAATATATGAAGAAAACGATATTCACAAGCGCAACTCCTGGTCCATATGAGTATAATGTATCTACTCAGATTGTTGAGCAGATAATTAGACCTACTGGATTAATAGATCCTAAGATTGAAGTAAGAGGTACAGATAATCAAATCACGGATTTACTGAGTGAAATAAATCAAAGAACAAGCAAAGGAGAAAGAGTTTTGGTAACAACCTTAACTAAACAAAGCGCAGAGATGCTATCAGATTATCTTCTTGATATGAAGGTTAAATCTGTTTATTTACATCATGAAGTAGATACTTTAGAAAGAATTGATATTTTAAGAGATCTTAGATTAGGTAAATATGATGTTGTGGTTGGAATAAATCTTCTTCGCGAAGGTTTGGATTTACCTGAAGTTGCGCTTGTAGCAGTATTGGATGCTGACAAAGAAGGCTTTCTCCGTTCCAAAACATCACTTATCCAGTTAATGGGAAGAGCAAGCAGAAATGTTCATGGTAGTGTCATTCTATATGCTGATAATCTTACAGATTCAATGATGCAAGCTATTACAGAAAACAATAGAAGAAGACAAATACAAAAAGAGTATAATGAAAAGTATGGCATTACACCTAAAACAATTAGTAAAGAAGTTAAATCAATCGTTGAAACATTGATGCAAGTAACACCAAAAGAGGAAGAAAAAATAGAAATTCCAGAGGATTTAACTAGTGATGATATCGTATATGTAATTGAAGATCTAAAAATAAAAATGGCAGAAGCTGCAGGAACACTTGATTTCGAAAAGGCAGCAATTTACCGAGATAAAATAAAAGAACTTGAAAAAATGGTGTCGAATTAATGAGTCTTTTTTCAGACTTAGAGGAATTACCAGATGATCCAGGTGTTTATTTAGTAAAAGACAAAGAAGACAAGGTAATATATATTGGAAAAGCAAAGAGTCTAAAAAAAAGAGTAAAACAGCATTTTCAAGCTGTCTCACTACCAAGGGAAGAAAAACTTCAAGAATTAGCTACTCGGATAGATTGGATTTTAACGAGAAACGAATCAGAAGCTCTAATTCTAGAAGAGAAACTTGTGAAACAACTATCACCTAAATTGAATAGCATGTTAAAAGATGACAAATCAAATCTTCTAATTTGTATAACTTTGGTTGAAAAATATCCTCAACTTCTGATAGTTAGAGAAACAGATTCAAGGAATGAAAAAAACATCTATTTTGGACCTTTTCCAAGTAACATAATGCTTAGACAAACAGTCAAACTTGTTTTAAGATTGTTTCCTATATGTAACTGCGGAAAAAACGTTGAGAATTTAAGAATAAAAAAATCCTCAATTAGATGCATGAGAGAAAGATTAGATAGATGTTTGGCTCCTTGTAAAAACGATATTTCCCCAAACGAATACATCAAAACTGTGAAAAATGTCATCTCATTCTTAAATGGAGATGTAGCTGATCTTTTAGATAATCTTGAAAAAGAAATGTGGTCTGCGTCTGAAGAAGCTAATTTTGAAAGAGCTAAAAATATTCGAGATCTTATTCAGTCTGTAAGGACAATACTTAATCTGCAAGAGGATTTACATTCTAAAATCAAGAATATTGATGTTCTAGCATTTGAAGAAGAAGAACCAAACTTAGCATTTTGTAAGCTAGAAATACGCAATCATAGAGTTCAGAATGTTAAAAATTATATCACAACAAGAAGTGAAAAAATCCTTTTTAAGACTTTAAGTGAGGTTTTAGTATTCATATATGGAACAAGTGAATCAATTAAAAGCATTTTAATCAATGATGATTTTACAAAACGTTTTAATCCTAATATTGATATAAAAATAGTTTTCCCTAAAGATGATACAAGCAACCAATTAGTTGAAATTGCAAAGAAAAACGCAAGAACAGAGCTCTTAAAGTTTCTAAGAGATATTCAATATGAAAAAGATTCAAGTTTAGTTCTCAAAGAAATGAAAGAACTCTTTCAGTTAATTGAAGAACCTAAAATAATACACGGTTTTGATATATCAACTCTGAAAGGCCAACTTTCAGTTGGTTCTTGTGTTACTTTCGTTGATGGTCAACCTAAGAAAAACCTGTATAGGCGATTTCGTATCAGAGGTTCTTATACAGATCCTGATGATTATGCAATGATGGAGGAAGTAATAAAAAGAAAATATAGTTCTGGTGTTCTGAAATCTGATCCTTTACCTAACCTTCTAATAATTGATGGAGGTAAGGGACAATTGAATACTGCTTTAAAAGTATTGAAAAAAATAAGCCTTAGTATTCCTGTAATAAGTATAGCTAAGAAGAAAGAGGAGATATATGTAGAGTGGTCAGATTTACCAATAACTCTCGATCAAGATTCTTTTGTACTAAAATTAGTTCAAAATGTAAGAGATGAAGCACATAGATTCGCAATTAGTTATCACAAAACTCTAAGAGCAAGAACAGTTACAAGCTCTAATTTTGAAAAAATTAAGGGAATAGGGAAAGCTAAAGTCTTTCTCTTGTTCCAAGAGTATCAAAACATAAAAAACATTGCTTCTGCAAATATCGAAGAAATAATGAAACTTATTTCAGTTAATGAAAAAATTGCCAAAGAAGTTATTGAAACTGCAAAGAGAAGTAGTAAATAGTTGTTTCTTCGAAAAAAATAAAACAATATGTATAAAAGTAGTTATCACATAAATAAATTGGTGATATAATGAAAAAAGCATTTTTAGCAAACGGGGTTCTATTAATCATATTATCCCTAACATTCATTACTCCCACAAATGCTGCAACAATTTGGGGTATTGAAGCAGACGTAGAATATGAATTTGAATTAAAATCATTTAAAATAGGAATTACGGATTATTCAGCAATTTTGAAAGAGAATGTGTCTTTTATTGTAGAATTTACTAGTCTGACAGATATTGGGTATAGTTATGATGTTTACAATTCTACAGGCTTAATGACTACAAATACTACAAATTTCTTAGAGACTGAAGTTGAATTAGTAACTGTAACTTTACCAGATGGATTACCAATAGCTTTACCTTTAGCAATAGGTACAATTCCTGATTATCTAGACTACTTCGGTGATTTCGTGAATGCAACATCTTCAATGTCTATTTTTGAGGATTTAGTTGTGAATGTCACAGAATTTCTGAATATCACTTATATGTATTCATACTCTCAATTGAATGAAAATTATTTGATACTTAAAACTGATCTATTCGCACCTACCGTTAATGAGACAGTTCTTGAAGCACTAACTGGTGAAACTGGTGGTTTTATGCCACTCCCTACAAATATTACTGACCTAAAGCTAAACGCTACAATAGCATATAATGCAACATCAGGATTATTTAAACAACTATCAATTAAGATCCGTTCATTGTCTCATATTGGTGACTTTACAGAGGATTTTAATGTAGATGTAGTTTATGGTCTTCATGTAGAGGAAGTAGTTATCCCAACACCAACACCTACTCCAACACCAACAGACGATACATCTTATTCTTGGTTTATTCCAACAGTATTAGTATTAACTCTACTTACGAGTATCAAGCTAAAAAGAAAGAAACAATAATTCCTCTCTTTTTTTTCTTTAAGTACAAATGTTTTTTAAGTAATTTATTGAGTTCTTAATGAAAAAAAGTGAGTCTTAAAAGAGAAGAATATGTAATCTTGAAACACATTCTGAAAGAACCAGTTATACCTTACAGTAAACTTGCAGAAAAAAGTGATTTATCACCTCCTACTGTTAAAAAAAGGATTGAAATTCTTCTCAAAGATAAAGTTATAAAAAGTTTTCATGCGGAATATCATTCTGAATCACTGGGTCTTGAAAGCCATATCTTTCTTTTACGAGTTGATTCAATAGATAAATACAGAATAGTAGAAAGAATTCTAGATTATCATCCATATCTAGTTGTAAGACAAAGATGTTATGGGGGGATAACTGGGATTTTCTTAAAAGTACACATTCCTTCTGGATCCATAAATAAATTCCTAAGTTTTCTAAATTATTTGAAAGATAATGATTTGATTGTTGAAATAGTACATTCAACAACCATTGGAAGAGGTATTAAAACAAGAATAGATTTATCATATTGGGATCCTCAGAACAGAAGATGGACGTTTAAGTGGGATATATGGAAAAAAAACATAGATAGTGTGGATTATATCCCGCAATTTGATTACTTCCAAAGAATATCAAGAGAAAAACCTAAGAATGTTCTAAAAAACTTGAACTATATTGATTTTCAAATACTAGAACAATTAGTAAGGGATCCTACTCAGAAATATGTTAACCTTTCAAAACAACTCCATATTCCCCAATACACAATTTCTAGGCACAAAAAATTCCTTAGTAAATACGTCATTCGAAACTATTTAGTAGATTTTGACAAATCATTCTTTGGTCTTGAAGACGAACTAGTATTCAAAGCAATTTGCAGTCAAAGAGCTATGTCTAAAATAATTTATCTCCTTCAAAATCTGGATTTACCTTTTGAGTCTGATTTTCGTGATACAGAAAAAGGTTTTCTCTGGAAGATTTTATTACCACCAAAAGATAAATTGGAATTAATTAATCTCTTATGGTCTTTATTTCCTGATCTTCAAATAATGATGCTAGACCCTCAAACAACAGTAACTAAACTGTTCAATCCTGATAATTATTCTTTTGTTGACCAATCTTGGAAAGATTCTGAAGAATATATGGTTAACCAAGTTCTAGAAAAAGCAAGAGTAGAATTAATAATTGCATGACAATCCATCGCGTCTATTATTAATCAGCAAATATCTTCATGCTTTTAAACTATAGCACGAAGTTCATTTATTATTTCATGTTTCATCTGTTTTCTTAAGATTGGTATGAGTCCTATCATGGCAGCAGCAAATAACGTAACAAACATTATAATAAACGGAACGACATCAATGAATATCGCTAAAGAGACTACTTCTCTTGAGATAATTAAAGGTTTAATGAATACTAGCAGCACTGTTGTTAGTATCAATCCTAAAATGAATCCAATTATTACTGTAGTAGTCATAAATATTAATATTTCAGATATTATCATTTTTCTTATATCTTGTTGTTTTCCACCTAAAGCTAGCATTACAGCATTCTCTCGTCTACGCTGTTCCAATATAAAATCTGTTGAAATTATGATATAAACTACCCCTATAACGTTGAGAAATATTGCCCCTAACAATAAAGAAACTGCTACTGGAGGAATATAATCAACAAGGAAATATCCTATATACTCAGGATTAATAGGTGTTGGATTTATCACTACTAAAGGATTAATCTCTTTTATTTGCTCAATAATTTGTTCCACGTCAGCATTCTCTTTAATTGAAGCAAAAAATAGAGTACTATTCTTCTGTTCAATCATCTGAAGAAAGTAATTTTCATTGATTAGCGCCCATTCGTTTGTGATTCTATTCATTTTTGGATCATGACCATGAGCTACACCCAATCCTGGAGCAGAGCTTATTATTGATGTCAATCTAAAATCAACATAAAATGGTCCTCCTCTAAAAGATGTAATGGATAATATTTGACCAAGAGAGAATTCAAGTCTGTCAACCACAAAGTCACTTAATATAACGCCCTCCTCCTCATTTGCAAGGGCTGTTAATCCTTCTTCTGCCGTCATTCCAACAAAACTATTATCTAACCACATACCAATCCGTAAGTATTTGAGGGGATCAATTCCGAATACTTCCACATCTTGAAATCCAACCGTTGCTTTAGCTGTATAAAAACCAATTGATTCATTTATGCCTTCTATATTAGTTAATAAATTCTCAAAATCTGTTATGTTAACTGGAATCACGGTATCAATTCTTAAATCAGCTCCTTCTCGATACTCATTTTCTAAAATATTATTTTTTATTGTTGAAGAACGGATCGTAAGGAAAGAGGTTAATAGACAGATTATTAAGATTAAGAAGAAAGTAGTATCAGTAAAGCTTTTCCTATATCTTCTAATGTTTTTAATAATGAAGAATTTGCTATTTTTAAATATTAAAGAAAGGATAACTTCACTCTTCTTTAAGAGATAATTTATGCCTAAAGAGACAAAATAGCAAGTAAAGAATATTATTCCAACAAAAAGATAAAGAGAATTAGAACTAGCAGTAATTAATGAAAGGTTAAAAGTAAAACTTTCTTGTTCAAGTTTTAAATAGTCTAATAGAAGAAATATAAAACCTGCAATAGTAAGAGCAAATGCTGCGATTTTAAGACCCATAGTTAAAAATTGTTGACCTTTACGAGTGACTAACAACGATTCTTGAATGTCTTTTCTTACAAATGTAATTACATTTAGAAGTGTCCAACCAAGATATATTCCGAGGACTAATATCGAGAAGATTTCAATGTCATAGAAGGACATTTCAAGCTCACTCAGATATCTCACAAAAAGCGATGTGTTAAAAACACTATTATGTCCTACAGACGGAATTATCGCCGCTATCAGGATTCCCGTTCCAATACTGATAACTAGTGAGACAATACTAATAAAAAGAAATTCCCCAAAGAAAATTCCTATAATTTGACTACTAACAGCTCCTTTTGATCTAAGAAAAGCTATTTCTTCTCTTCTCCTTCTAACTGTCATATGAGATGATAATATCGTAAGAACAACAGCTGTAGCTATTGTTGGTATAAATAGTGTAGTTGAAGCAAATGATCTTTTATACTCTTCTGTCATAGTTTGGATCTCTTGAGATAAAATATAGCAAAACGCATGAAAGAATCTAATTTCGATTCTTTCTCTTAGTGCAAGTAGATTATCAGGCATTGAAGTTATACCATCAATTCTAAGTTGTTGAGGATCTGTTTTTACTAGAAGTCTTGGAAGAATTCCCCATCCATCCATAATGAACAAGTCTAACGAAGTTAAATCTTCAATTGGGAAAAAGATAGAATCAACTATCGTTCCTCCTGAACCTGATGTTCCCCCTCCTAGTAATCTGTCAATTACTGTGTTGTGTCCAACATATTTATAGATACCAGCAACTGTATAATTGTAAAATTTCGTTTCATCTATATCATAATGAAGCATGTAAATCTCTCCCTCATCAGTATTGGGAATTCTTCTTGTAATTGCTACATCAATCTTATAACCTGGTACTACGGTTTCGTTGAAAATTGACTCTAACTGTTTTGCTTGAGTATAACTTATTAAAATCTCTCCTGAATTCAACTCACTTTTTCCTTCTATCTCTAGATTTAACTTTATTCTATTTAGAGAACGGGATGACACTACAAAACCAGCAGATAAGGACAAGGGATTAGTCATGTTGTCTTGATCATCTTCTGGGTACCATCTATACGTATCATTCTTATCATCAAAATTGAATAAAGCAACTGACGGGTATAACCAATCTACTTGCTCTACCACTTGATCTTGTGAAACATATGTGTAAACTTCATCCATTGAGTGTGTTAAGAAAGATGTTACATACATCTCGTAATCTAAAGTTTCAATATAATCATCTGCAATAATTTTCTCTGAAGTGTGAGTCCATATAGATGATGTATAAAGAATTGAAAGCGAGAAAATCAAACCTAGAATTACAATTATAGTGCTTCTCTTTCTATTACTTATATTCTTTAGAATTAAGCGAATATTGAATGAAAAAACATAGAGAACTTTTCTAAAAAATGGTTCATCGTTTTCAGTGTCTTTAATAATGTCGGGATCTGTCATTTTACATCACGGTTTGCTTTGTATTCAAAGATAATATTATCGTAATCAATTTCTTTTATATTGGTTGCTTCTATTTCCGAGATAATTCCTTTCTGGATAATTAACAATCTTGTAGCAATTCTCGCTAAGTATGGATCATGAGTAGTATAAATCATAGTCATCTTGTTTTTCTTAGAAAGATCTAGAAGTAAGTTCATAATAATGTCTCCAGATTTACTGTCTAAGGTCCCAGTAGGTTCATCAGCTATTAGAATTGATGGAGAATTAGCTACAGCTCTTGCTACACATACTCTTTGTTTTTCTCCAGAACTAAGCTCTTCTGGATGATTCAGTGCTTTAGTTCCCAAACCAACTTTATTTAAGAGTTCAAGTGCTATTTCTTTAGCTTCCTCCTCTCCTTTTTTCATAAGTAGTATGGGTACCATAACATTTTCTAGAGCTGTCAAATGTTCCATAAGGTGAAAATCTTGAAAAATAAAACCTATTTCTCTGAGTCTATAATCATATAAATCAGTTGTATCCCATTTACTTATATCTTCTCCTCCATAGGATATTTTTCCTGATGTAGGTTTATCTATGCCTGCTAATAAATTAAGAGTTGTAGTTTTACCTGAGCCAGAAGTTCCTAAAAGGCATACAATCTCCCCTTTTTCAATCTGGAAACTTGTTCCACGTAGAACAGTTAAATCTTCTGCTTTAGAAGTAAAAACTTTAAACAGATTGTCAATAGATATGAAAGTCTCGCCCATGTAACCAACAATTACTTTTTCTAAACACTTAAATTATTTTGGATTTTAAGCTAATAGCTCAATTAGATACCAAATAACCACGACTATGAAAATAAACAAAATACCTAAAAATATTTTTCCTCGATCTCTTCCTCTAACTTCTTCTGTGTCTGAATTCAGAGTATCATCTAAATTCTCATCATTTATTTCTGTTTTTTCACTCTCTGGTTCCATTAATTTTCCTCTGTTATTCTGGTTATTTATTATGTATCAGAGTTAATGATATTTGTTTCTTTTCTTCTTTATATTTTTAACTCATTTAAAGAATTAAGCATTCCTCTTATTTTCAGGAGATTTAATAATTGAACTTGATACAAATATATCCGTACCAGCGATTAAAGCTAATAATGTTGCATGACTAGGGATTACTTGAAATCGTTGTATTTCTGAAAAACCTTCAAGTCGAATTTCTACAGTTGCTTGATATGCATTTGAATATGGTATTACGGAATCAATAATGATTCTGTCAATAACACATATTTCGGGAATCAATTCAGCAATTGTAAGTCGAGAATCTGCCCCTTCTACAGCATTAATTTTTCTAGCAATTTCTATAGCAATTGAAACAGGAATGTTAGTCATTAAGAAATTCTCCCCATTTTCTAATTCAAAATTCAAAAGAGGTATCTCTGGAAAATAACCTCTACTTTCTTCATCTTCAGAAATTGGGATGTCTGGAGTAGCTGTCAGAACTTCCACTTTAATTACTTTGAAAAGTTCAAAATCTTCAGAATGGGAGTTTTTCTCCATGTGAAAACAGACTTTTCTATATACAAAAACGTTGAGTTAGTTTCCAGTATCGGAAATGGTCATTATAAGATAAGAAAGGAAAATGATTTATTATCTTACATCTTCCTAAGTTAAACAAAGTAGCATGAATAACAGGTTGCACTAATGAAAATAAGGAAAATTCCTGAGAAAAAGTCCAAAGCTAATATAGAAACAATTCTCAAGTTATCTGTATCGGCATCATTAGCAAGTTTAGGAATTATTCTGTCTGCTATAGTGGTGTATATCCCCAATATTGAATTTATATCGGTGACAATCTTCCTAATTGCTCTCCTTTTCGGT
Source organism: Candidatus Thorarchaeota archaeon (assembly GCA_048883065.1). Classification (GTDB taxonomy): domain Archaea; phylum Asgardarchaeota; class Heimdallarchaeia; order Heimdallarchaeales; family Heimdallarchaeaceae; genus UBA460. The sequence continues at coordinate 28,323 of JBHLQZ010000001.1, forward strand.
CATTATTATGGAATAATAACAGCTGTTGCAATAACAATAGTGTATGAGTTTTTCGTTACTTCTATTTATGGCTCTGCAGGACTCTTAATTTTCTTCAAACTTTTTTGTTATGTATGTCTAGCTTTAATTGCTGGGTTAGGAAGAAAGTCCTTTCTAAAACTTTCATTTTGGGAGCTTGGAATTTTTGGCTCATTGTTTGCATTAATTTATGATATTGTTACAACTTTAGGAGCTCAATTAATAATTCTTCAATCAGAAATAACTCCCTATTACATATTTCTAGTTCTCATCACAGGAATACCATTTACAATTATCCACTTCTTGGGTAATTTTGCTCTGTTTAGTTTAACCAGAAATGCTATCAAATGGATCATTTCAGCTTTTAAACATAGAGGAATAAAATTGCTGATGATTCCAGCTTTTATGGAAATTAAAAAAGAGTCAACATCTCAACAAAAGGTAATTCAACATGAATAAAACACGAATCTTTCTTCTAAGTTTTGCCATTCTCAGTGTTATTCTCCTAAGTACAGGTTTATTTTTCTATGTGAAGTATGGAACAAAAACCAACAACGACGATAATATTACGGTTTTGGCAATTATTGATTATGGAACGCTGAAACCAGATGATTATGAGGATTATAATGTCTCCACTACTAAAGGAAATTCAGCTCTACAGGTTTTCAATGAAATTGCTACATTGAGTTTAGTTAATTACTCATTTGGTGTGTATGTTAAAGGAGTAAATGGTTATACTGAGCAATTTCCAAATTACTGGGCTTTTTACTACTATAATCATGAACATCAAGCATGGAGTTATTCAGAAGTAGGTATCAGTAATTACTATGTAGAGGATGGAGATCGAATAAAATTAATGTATACAAGTCAGTAAAGGAAAAAACACTTACTAAAAATACAACAAGATGAAGATAAAACAAGGTGAAAACGAATGACTGTTGAATCTCGACGATTCATATTAATTACCTTTCTAACCAAACGATCTATCGAATATGCTATATTGCCTGTTTTATTGTTTAGTTACTTAATTGGGGGATTTTATCAAAACTCTGATTTAAAAATGAACTTGTTTCTTCCTGAAAACGGAGGAGGTTCAATACAGTTTGCTGAAGGTTTTATGCTTGTCTCTATCGCTGCAATAAGTGGTGCATTAATTGTTTTAGCTATAAAACTCAATCTGCTTAAAATCATAAAGATATTTTTCTCGTTTGGTCTTTTTGTTTCTTCAACAAGTGTTTTCTGGTTGCACGCATACTTCATTAAGGTATACAAAACTGATGTAGCAAATTCTTCTGGGATTTTTTGGGTTGAAATAGTGTTCGGTATTTTCGGTAGTATTATAGGGATAATCGCTTGTTTGGTTTTTATTTTTGAGAAAGGAAAACAATTTCTAAGAAACACTATTATTTTGATATTAGGCTTTGCTATTGGATCAATTTTTGGTATAATTATGCACTATATAACTTTTTTAACTCTAATTATTCTTATTTCACTTTTTGATATTTATTCTGTTTTTAGAGGACCAATTAGTAAGATATTCCAAAAAACTAATATCTCAATTAAACCGGAAGAATCTGTATTTCATGAAAAGATAGTGGCTATAGGAATTGGTGATTTCATTTTTTATTCCTCTGTAGTAACTTTTTTTACAAGGGAACTTGGTCTGGCTTTAGGCTTTGGTTCTATAATTTGTCTTTTAGTTGGAGTAAAAGTAACAGAAAAAATGTTGCTAAAATATGGAAAATTTCCTGGACTTCCACTTCCTGTATTTTTTACTTTAGCACTTGTTGGACTTGGTTGGTTAGTAAATTTGTATTTATTAACATTCTGATTTTATTGAAAGAAATCAAGTTTTCAGTAACAAAAATCAAAAGGTTTAAAATGAGTGTCAAGGGGTATTGATTCGGTCGAAAAACAGTGTCATCGAGAAAATTTAGATACAGAGGATATTCATTAGATGAACTAAAACAGATGAGTATGGATGAGGTATTAGACTTACTACCTTCTCGAAGAAGAAGAAGTTTATCTCGCCAAGAATTTTGGACTCCAAGGAGAAAAAAACTTCTGGAAGATATAAGAAGAGCTATTGAAGCTCAGGAAAAGGGAGAAAGAAATGTAGTAAGAACCCACGTTAGGGATATGCCAATCTTACCAGAAATGGTTGGAGCTATAGTTGGAGTGTATAATGGTAAAGAGTTTATAGAAGTCGAAATTCAACCCCAAATGATTGGACATCTGTTAGGAGAGTTCAGTCCCTCTACTAAAATAGTTAGACATGGAGCACCTGGAATTGGGGCAACTAGATCTTCTCTTTATGTACCCTTAAAATAACAATTTTTTCATCTTTTCTACTGAAATTTTTTAAACTAGTTAATTTCGTATTAAAAAGTATGAGTCAACCGAATCAAGCAGAACCTCCTAAAGAAGTTAAAGAATCAAAAGCATTTCAAAGACTGGAAAAGAATTTGACTATTGATCTGCTTTGGATTTGGGTTTTAAAACTGCTAAAAGAAGGTCCGAAATACGCATATGAGTTGAAACAAGAGATACAAACCCGCTTTGGTTTTAGTCCTGCTACAGTTACAAACTATACTATATTATATCTATTAGAAAAAGAGGGTATTGTAACAAAAACAGAGTTAAGGAATGAGCATGAAAGAATAGATCGAAAGTATTATGAAATCACAGAATTTGGGGAAAAACTCATGGAAGAAGCCAATCTATATCTCAATAACACAATAAAAAAACTCTTTCAAGAATGATTACTAAAACTATTTGTTTCTCACTCCTTTTTCAACAAATTTAAAAATTCTCATCTGACTTGGGAGATAGGTGTAGTTTTATGAAGGTGAAAATTTAATGCCTAAAAAACGTAAAAGTGGTGGGAGATCGGGAGGAAAACGTGGCAGGGCACCAATGAAACATTGTCATGGCTGCGGCGCTCTCATTCCAGCTGATAAGGCTAAAAAATACACAATTTATAGCAGTCCAGTAGACTATAGATTAGCAAAGGAACTTAGAGATGAAGGAGCCCATATCCCTAGACAAAAGAAAATAGTTTATTATTGTGTATCTTGTTCTGTTCACAAAGGTAGGACACATATTAGACCAAAAGATGAAAGAAGAACAGGTTAAATCCACTTCTTTTTTATTTTTATTTTAGGAAGGAAAAAAATGAATCTAACTTTCTTGATTCCATCACATACAATAAGAACAGACACAAAAAAATCAGTAAAATCTGTTATTGGAGGTCAAGAAAGAGTTGATGTTTTATCCAGATGTCTTTTGAATCTTTCTAGATGGAGAGGAAGACTAGACTCAGAAATTACTTTAATTCTCTTTCTTTCAAAACCAAATGAACAAAAAGCATTCTTTATACCAATTTCATCACTTGAATTAAACTTAAAGAGTGAATTAGATTCAACTCTGAAATTGATTGAGATTCTATCTGCACCTAATGGGACAAATGTTTATGTAGAAAATATCAACTTTAATGATTTAATAAAAAAAATTACAAAAGAATCGAAATTATATTATCTTACTCCTGAAGGCTCTAAATTGTCTAAAATGAAGAAAATAAAAAATCAAAAGGAGAACTCATGCTTTGTTTTAGGAAGCCAATATGATTTAACAGAAGAACAAGAAGCATTGTTATCAAGAATGGGTGCTATACCAATTAGTATAGGTAAAAAAAATTATTTGGCTTCTCATGTTATAACAATAGTTTGTCACCACTTATTCTTGATAAAATAATCTGAAAAACTTAAAATAATCTATTTTTCAATAAAACTTTAATTCTTTAGACAAATCTCTACTTAGCATGACAGAGGAAGAAAAACCTGTTATTTCAAAATTTATGATTATTCTTGCATTCGTTTCCCCATTTCTTTTTAGTATTTGTGGAATGTTAATTGCTTATTTCACAACTAGAAAATCTTCTTCTACTGTTCAAAAAATTGCTTTAGTTGTTGCTACATCTATTGGTCTCTTTTTAGCAATTGGAACAATATTTGCTTTACAAAAAATAATCAATAGAAGAACGAAAACAGCAAGATTAGAAGAATGAAATTTTATTCTAATATGTTGTTTAAGCATAAATTTTTTAAGAACTCAATGAAAAACTCAAAACAGAAGTGGTTAAGGGATTTTAATGGAAGCAAAAAGAAGAAAAATAATAATTATGGGTGCTGCTGGAAGAGACTTTCATAATTTTAATACATATTACAAAGAAAATGAAATGTATGAAGTTATAGCATTCACAGCAACCCAAATACCTGATATTGTAGATCGTAAATATCCTCCTGAATTATCTGGTCCTCTTTACCCAAACGGTGTTCCAATTTATGATGAAAGTGAATTGACTGAATTAATCAAGAAACATGATATTGATGAGGTTATTTTTTCATATTCTGATGTATCTCATGAATATGTCATGCATAAAGCTTCTTTGGTGAATGCTTGTGGTCCAGCTTTTGTTTTATTAGGAACAAAAGGTACCATGATAAAATCAACCAAACCTATCATCAGTGTTTGTGCAGTTAGAACTGGAAGCGGTAAATCTCAAACTTCTCGTAAGATTGTACAAATACTTCAACAAGCTGGTAAAAAGATAGTTGCTATACGTCATCCTATGCCTTATGGAGACTTAGCAAAACAGGCAGTTCAAAGATTTGCTGATTATTCTGATTTAGATTTATATGATACAACAATTGAGGAAAGAGAAGAATATGAACCATACATTGATAAAGGATTGGTGATTTACTCTGGAGTGGATTATGAAGCAATTTTAAGAGAAGCTGAAAAAGAAGCAGATGTGATTCTTTGGGATGGCGGAAACAATGATTTTTCTTTTTATCAACCTGATTTACAAATTGTTGTAGCCGATCCTCATAGAGTGGGACATGAGCTGACTTATCATCCTGGAGAAACAAATCTAAATCTTGCAGACGTTGTAATTGTAAACAAAATTACAACCACAGATTACAAGAATGTACTGCAACTCGAAGAAAACATAAGGATGGTTAATCCAACTGCCACTATTGTTGAGGCTTCTTCACCTATATTTGTTGATAAACCTGAGTTAGTAAAAGGAAAAAGAGTCTTGGTAATCGAAGATGGTCCAACTTTAACTCATGGAGAAATGAAATATGGTGCTGGTGTTGTTGCTGCACGACGTTTTGGGGCTAAGGAGTTGGTAGATCCTCGTCCTTATCTTGTAGGTAGTATGAAAGAAACTTTCGAGCACTATCCTGATATTGGCACTCTTCTTCCAGCTATGGGATATTTTGATCAACAACTAAAAGATTTGGAAGCTACAATAAATAAAACTGAATGTGATGTTGTGGTTTCAGCAACACCAATAGATATAACACGTTTAGTTCAAGTAGATAAACCAATTATAAGAGTTAAGTATGAGCTTGAAGAAATTGGTTATCCTAAGTTAGTGGATATACTCAAGGAATATGGCTTCTTATAATTCTTTACACCTTTTTTTTCTTTACTTTAAATAAAATCGCAATCAAATGAATTTTATATCGCTTTCTTTTTCTCTCTAATAGATATTCTATGACAAATACTGATAATTTCAATGATAATGATATCATTATTAACGATTCTTATGTATTGGTTGTACTAGATGAAAGAAAGAGATGGATAACAAAAGCAGTAAAAGGGAAACAATTTCAAACACATAAAGGTTACTTCGAATTTGATGATATCATAGGAAAACCATATGGGATAAAAATTCTTACAAGTAAAAACACACCGTTATATATATTCAAACCAATACCTAGTGACCTTCTATCTCAAGTTCCTCATAGTTCTCAAATTATTTACCCTAAAGATGCGGGTCTAATTCTACTTTATGGAGGAATAAGCCCTGGTTCCAAAGTAATTGAAGCTGGGACTGGTAGTGGTGCTTTGACTTCAATTCTTGCAAATTACGTTCGACCAAATGGACATGTATATACTTATGAAATCAGAGAAGATGCATATAAAACTTCTATGAAAAACATTGGAAATTTAGAATTAGAAAAATATGTTACTATCAAAAAACAAGATGCATCATTAGGTTTTGAAGAAAAAAACGCAGATTCTGTAGTTTTGGATTTAGGAGATCCTTGGCAAATTGTACCTCACGCTTACGATTCTTTAAGGTCGAGTGGTTCTCTATCAATTTTCTTACCTACTTATAATCAAGTGGAAAAAACAATCAAAAAACTCAGAGAATCTTATTTTGGTGACATTATTGGAGTTGAGCTTATTGAACGTGAAATTCAACTTAAACCTGAAGCTATTAGACCAAAAACAAGAATGATAGGTCACACAGGTTTTATTATATTTGCGAGAAAAATGACTAGAGTAGAAGTACAATGAGAGTAATTTTCAGATGCAAAAACTGTGAAGTTATTAATGATATTCCAACCGAATATCAATTTAGATTCTGTAGAAATTGTGGAAAGATAGTAACCTATGCCCCAGGAGAAGCAATAATATCTGAAGAAAACGGTAATAATATTTTTTTCAACTCTAAACAACTCTCTAACTCCCTTGCTGTAGATTTCTTTAACCTAGCGGATAAAGCTGAAAATTCTATATCTAAATTAGTAAACGAACATGAAAAAAAACAGACATCTTTGTTAGATTTGCAAGCTGCAAATATGAGTGACACCATACTTTTAATTCTCAAACAGAGTAAAACAAATGAACTTGATGAGATTATTAGACATTGCTCAAATTTCAATATTAATATCTTAGAATTAGAAAAAATAGTGATTAAATTAAGAAAAGAAGGAATTATATTTTTGCCAAAAGGGTGGTTGATAAATCTAATATAGCATTATGTCAGTGCTTTCTTTTTGTGAATCTTTCTTTCAACCAGCCGTAAAGAATAATCACAACTACAATCGCAACGATAACACCAAAAGTAACACCTATACCTACTATTATACCTGAAGGACTAGTAATATCTATCACTGTAACTATGATATTTTCAGCTGCAGTAAAATTCCATGCTGGTGCTCCAAATTCAGTATCAGCATCATAAACATCTTCTACAACGAAATATACCGAAACATTATATGTTGATTCTGGATTTGTTATTTCATCTCTTAGTGTTCCAGTAAATGATTCTCTAGGACCTAAATTTCTATGATCTGCATCTATACTTACTGAATAGTGTCTATTGAAACGATTGTTACCTTCCAGATGAATAAATTCTGCATTAAATGATAAAATAGTCGCATTTAAGTCACCATAATTTAAGACAGTACCATAAAAACTAATTGTTTCACCTCTAACAATATAGGTTGATGAGATATTACCATTAAAAGCTTGTATAACATTACTTTGTTCTATGTGATTATCAGCAGGAACTGGTGTACTATTTTCTGCTATTGATGCATTTGTAAACGGAATAAGTAAAAATAAAAATAAAACTGTCAATAATCCAGTTTTCTTTGCGATCCCACTATTCATAATGATCATTCCTGTTCTTGTGTAAGCATTAATGAAAGTTCTCTTTTCAGACTAACTGAGAGTCTTTCAATTCTCTTCTCATAAGTGTTATTAACACTGATTTTTCCATCAGGTGTTTCAAGTTTTATTCCTCCCAAACAATCTATTGGTTTTTTAGATAATAGATATTTTGTTTCTATATTATTTTCATTTTTCAATCTATTCGAAACATTATCTAGAAATTGCTTAGTTAATATTTTTTTGTCTTGATTACGGTGATGAACAATTATTTCTGGTTGTTTTAAAGTCACTCCTCCTTCAAAAAGTAGTTTTTCCAAACTTTTTTCATATTCTTTTGTTTCAGTAAGCGATTTAATTTTTTCAACAGCTTTTTCAAAGAAATTATCAACTAATTCATCTCTAAATTTAGTTATCTTTAGTCTAAGTTCAAGTTCCTGTTTTGCTTTCTCTTTTGAAAATTCTGCTTCAGCATTTTTTTTCGCATCTTCTAAAATGCCTTCTGTAATATTTTTAAGCTTCTCTTCAGCTTCTGCATTGATTTCATCAATAGCTCTTTTTTGTTCTTCTAGAATTTTCTTAAGTAATTTTTCTGTATTTTCTTCTATCTTTTTTGTGATTTCAGGATTGAATTCTTTATCGTTCATTGGAAACATCTCTGAAACTTAAGAGAATTTGTTTAGGATTTAATAAGTTGGCTTATAAAAATTATGGTTATGAATTTAGATGTAGTTCTGTAAATCTATTCAAATAATGTTTCGTCTTCAGCATATCTATAAGCTAGTATAAAGAGAACAAAAAACACACAAGCTGACAATGCTACGACAGCAGTAATAGCAGCTTCTGGTTTTGCAACGTATCTTACAATGAAATTGACTGCAATGAAGACTAACACCATAATCCTCCCTCCTCCTCCAATGTCCTTTGAGAGTTTCTTTCTCCATCTAATTAATGTCTCAATCCCACTTAGAACAACTGCAATGATGTTAATTATGAACATAGCAGTCCCAGCTGAACTCCATTTATCTACAGTAGCAAAAAGTGCTAGAATACCTCCAAATAAAATAACTTTAATTAGCAACCCCACTCTATCTGTAACTTCCTTGGTGTAGGAAACTTGTGATGCTCCTTCTCGAAGAAGGATAAAAAAATTACCTATTGCAATAGCACAAGCTAAACACAAAACTACTCCATAAAAAATAGGTGCTAGGTTTGTCCAAGTTGTCCATATTGGTCCAATTACTGCAGTAGATTCACTATAAAATGCAATAGTTACCATCAAAGGAATTGCTGCTAGAAATAAACCTGGAATAACTATAAGGAGGGGGGGTACATTTTTCTTGACGCCAAAAGCATAAAGAAGAAGTTTAACTGCGAAGAACGCCCCAAATACTGCAACAATAGGTGACCCAAAAGGCAATATAAAGAAAAACAAACAAAATATTGCATTCACGAAATAGAAAATCTTAGTATCAATTCTTACTTTTCCCATAGCTCTCCACATTAACTCATAAGAATTTGCAATTTTCGTGGCTCTTACTAATGATGCAAGTGTAAAAGGCAAAGCAAAAATCAGAGGTGCTACAATCTTTAGAATAACCATATCTCCTGTTACCCCAAATGGACTAATCGATGTTTCCTCCCTCCAGAAGAAGAAACCAGCAAGACTATCTGGATAAGGTCCTAACCATGCCCATAGGTAGAAATACGCTGGAAAAATAAACACTTGTAAGAGTACTATAAATCTGTTGATCATTAATCCTCTTAGTTCCACCAATAGTTACACCTAGCTCGAAATATGGTAATCGTATTAAAAAAACCTTTTCTTTTTCATTTCACTTAAACTAAAGTTTATTAAACTAAAACTCTCTATTTTTCTTGAGGGTTATGACAGAAGGTCATATTTCAATAGATGAATTACTTAAAAAACACAATCTTCAACCTCATGATTTGGAATATATTCTTAATTTCATGAAAAAAGAAGATATTTCTCCACAATTAGCAATGAGAAGAATAAAGCTTTTTGAAAAGCTGCAAGAAAAAATGGAACAAGCTCAATCTGATGATAAAGTTCAAGAGTTAACTTCCGAATTAGATCATCTTTCTAAGGTTGTAGAGGATTTACAAAAAGAAAAAAATGAACTTGATAAAGAAATTGAAGAGACAAGATTGGAACAAGATTTGTTTAATGCAGAGCGAGAAGAACTTAAAATGCAAATGCATGCTCTTATGGATTCTATAGAAACAATAGAAACTGAAGCTGAAAAAGGAGAAGAGCAATTAGAAGTTGAAAATAAAGAGCTAAAGAGAAAAGTTAGTGTAATGACTGCAGGATGTCAAACCCTTAAGGATAATATCTTAAAACTTGGTTCAGAAAATCCTTCTTTGCGATCATTAGTTCATAATCTTGAAAGAAGTTTAAACTCAATAATTGATGTAAAGCAGTTTCCAACAGACGTTGTTTTCACTGCACCTAAAGAATTAGCTGCATCGATAACAACTCCTGAATCCACACCTCCACCTGCAAAAACGGAAGAACCAGCAACTGCAACAATCTCTCCAGATCAAATACAATTTGTAACACCATCAAAAGTACCAGAATCTACTCCATCAGTTGGATCAAGACCAATTGAATCCAAACCAGTAACTTCTAAACGTGAATCTATACCTCCTCCAGAATCAACTAAAGTAGAAGAGAAACCTGCTGTTTCTTCCCGTCCCGTAATTAAAGAAAAAATCTTTGAGGAACCACCAGAAGTAGAAGAACCAGCAACAGAACCTGCACCTCAACCTGCACCTGAACCAGTGCCAGTATCAGAACCCAAAACACCTATAGAACATAAACCTAAACCTAAGCCTAAACCTAAACCTAAACCTGAGGTTGATGGTAAGCAAGTTTCAGCAAAGATTGAGAAGATTCTTAAATTATTCATTTCTTATGCACAACAAGCAGACACAGATGAAAACTGGAAAGCTAGAATTGCTGCAATTTGTGATATGGATGAGGCATACATTGAATTGGGTGGATTAGCAATGTCCCAAATTTATGCTTATCAAACACAATCATTAAAGAAAAAGAAAGAATTTGAGAGATTAATAAGATCCTGGATAGAAAACGGATTACCAAGATAGTTTTTATTTTATTTCATAATTTCGTTTTTCACATAGATATATGATTTAACAGAAAGAATAAAAAGCGAAGAGATGAAAGAAACCACAAGGGCCAGTAGTCTAGTATGGATAAGGCATCGCCCTTCGGTAGTTTACTGGAGAAAGGCGAAGGTCGTAGGTTCAAATCCTACCTGGTCCGCCAAACTAATTCCCAGAGCAGATATAGAAAATTCTCAAAACAATAATAGTGTGTGCAATATGAGAAACAAAAAAACCTTAATGCTAACCATCTTAATTATACTCTACTCCTTTCTTACTTTACTTGCTTCAAATGGTTTCTCACACAAGCTGAATTTAAATGTTGAAGATTGGTTAAAATATAGGATTCTAGCTTCTAGCGATACTGAAAATATGTTTGTTGGAAACTGGCCCCCAAGCTACTATTATGGAAATTGGTCAGTCATACCCGAAGATTGGATTATGTTTAATGTATCTTCCGTTATCTCTTCCGAAATCAATGGCACATTATTTCTTGGAAACACAATAAATAACACTATATTTTACAATGTAAGAAATATAGATGTTGCATTTGCTTTAAGTTTGAGTATATACCCTTGGAATGGAGGTTTTTTTGCTAATGAATCGGATTGGGACAATATTGAATTACAAGTCCAAGAGACAAACACAACTATAAACAATCTATCTAATTTTGAACATACACTTAATGGAACAACACATTCGTACGAAGTTAAGATTTTCAATACAAAAGATTACTATGGTCAAAATTCCTCATTCTATTATCATTCAGATACCGGAATACTTCTCAAAGCCTATACTTCTTATGGCTTATATGAATTGAACATAACTTTGGTTTCTACTAGCATAGAAATTAATCCCACAATGCAGACAACTGGATATGGCTTTAATTTAGCTATTGTGTCTATTGCTCTCATCCCTGTAATTCTTCTATTTAGAAGGAAATACTTCGATCGTAAATAGTGATATTTACATCATTAATTTCCAATTACAATTAACGAAAAGGTTTTCATTTACTAGCCACAACAGATATTAAATAATAACCAATATTAAGAAATGAGTAGTATGAGTGAGAACACACAGAAATGCCCTAGTTGTACTGAATCTGTACCATTGGAATACTCAGTATGTCCATTCTGTGGTTTTGGGTTACTAGAATATGAATTAAAGAAGTTCGCTTTTAGACCATCACTGAAAGAAGTTTTTATTAGGTTATATCTCTTCTTTAGAAAACCATTCAAAACTAGTGAAGAACTAGGGGTAGCTACTGAAACAAAGGGAGCAAATATTATATTGCTACTCTTTTCTCTATTTCTGTCACTCCGTTTTTATTTTGTAATGGTTAAAGCTGGTATCACTTTTTCTTCTCTAATAATAGGTAATCCCGATCCAGAAGCTTGGAGTATGGAGGTTTCTTTGAATCTAATTTTCTTCTTTGTAAGTTTGTTATTAATGCCGTTCGTAATATGGATTATGTACAAACTATTGTTCTCAATAGGAACTTGGATAATGGCTAAGTTTGCAGCTATGTTGGGGTCAGAAGCAACAACAAAACAATATCGTACCATTATAGGTTATTCAATTGCTCCTATAGTTGTAGGTGAGTTTTTGGGAATGTTTTTTACTCTAATGGGGACACCTGGAGATATTGGTGCTCCTGGAGCAGTTGGTTTTGATACTTTCAGACTCTTTGTTGAAGACCTGTATAATTCTACACCAATGTTAATATTCAAGATTTTAATGATTATACTTTGGGTAGTTGTAATAATATACTCCTCAATTGCCTTAAGAGTAGTTGGAAAAATGGCTTGGGTTAATGCATTTGCATCTATAACTATACCTGTTGCATTGTTTGTTTACTTCTTCTACTTCATAGGTTTATTTGGATAGTAAAATTCCTTTTATTAACATTCGATATCTTTAGTAAGTAGATATACTAACAGATTTCTGAGGATTATACATAATGAAATATGCTGAAAAAACACTCAAGGATGTTGGAGAAAGAGAATTCTTATCTCTAATATCTAACTTAGTTGATACATCAATTTTGGATTTTAACGATGACGCTTCTGCTGTCGTTCTACCTTCTGAGAAACTTCTCGTTATTAATTCAGATATGTTGGTTCAACAAACAGATGTTCTTCCTGGTATGTCGTTCAAAGAAATAGGAATGAAAGTTATTACTATGTCAGTTAGCGATCTTATTGCTAAAGGAGCAAAGCCCTTAGGATGTTTACTAAGTGTGGGATTTCCTTCAAATCTTCTAATTTTAGATGCTAAAACAATAATTGAAGGAGCGAAAGAACAATGCATTGCTTATGAATGTAAATTACTTGGGGGAGACACTAATGAATCATCTGAAATTATTATTGATGCAATATCTTTTGGTATATGTGATAAGAGTGAAATCATTTCTAGGAAAGGAGTGCAAGAAGGAGATTTAATATATACTACAGGATTATTTGGACTGACTTCAATAGGCTTCAAGATTTTACTTGAAGAGTTAAAAGTTGAGGATTCTTTGAGGGAGAAAGCCTTAACCTCCGTCTATAAACCGGTTGCTAGAACAGATCTTCTCAAACTATTCAAAAAAACGAATATAAAAATCTGTATGGATTCATCTGATGGTTTATCTTATACCTTATCTGATTTGTCTTCTATCAATGATATCGGTATAAGTATTTCAGCGGTTCCAATCCATCCTCTTGTTTTGGAATGTGCAGAAGATAACAATTTGAATCCCTTAGAACTTGTTTTTAATGGTGGTGAAGAGTTTGAATTAGTTTTTGCAGTTGCACCTACTGATAAAGTTTCATTAGAAAAAATGACGAAAAAACTTGGTCTAACTGTCTATCAAATTGGCGAATTTTCAACTAAGAATGAAAGAATAAAAATCAGTGACAACAAGTTTAGTGAATTTCCATTATCAATAAGAGGTTTCCAACACTTTGTGTAATATTCATTGAAAAATCCTTAATAAGAGGATATTGTTCTGTTCCTTGATTATTATGGCAAAGATTACTAAAATTATTCCACGTGAAATAATAGATTCAAGAGGTAATCCTACAATTGAAGTAGATGTGTATTGTGATGATGGTTCTTTTGGCAGAGGTATGGTTCCTTCTGGTGCTAGTACTGGAGAACATGAAGCTTTAGAACTTCGTGATAAAGATGAAAGATTTCTCGGAAAAGGTGTATTAAAAGCTGTTGAAAACATAAAGCAATTTATAACTCCAAAGATTATAGGTCATGAAGTAACAGATCAAGATTCTATTGACAAACTTATGTTTGAATTGGATGGCACAGAAAATAAATCCAAACTAGGAGCTAATGCTATGTTAGGTGTCTCACTTGCTGTTTGTAAAGCAGCTGCTAATAGCTTAAAACTTCCAGTTTATGCTTATCTTAATAGAGACGCAAACACTTTACCAGTTCCTATGTTTAATGTTATAAATGGTGGTAAACATGCAGGAGGGAATCTAAAAATTCAAGAATTTATGTTAATTCCGCATGGTTTTACAAAATATAGTGATGGTTTTAGAGCTTCTTGTGAAGTTTATCAAGTTCTTAGAAACAATCTTAAGAAGTTTGGACCATCAGCAATAAATTTGGGAGATGAAGGTGGATTTGGGAGTCCAGTGGATACAGCACCTGAAGCATTGCAAATGCTTGTAGATTCAATCAAAGATGCAGGTTATAAACCAGGTGTTGAGATATCTATAGGATTAGATTCCGCAGCTTCAGAATTCTATGAAAATGGTGCCTATGAAGTTGATGGTAAAAAATTATCTGGAGATGAATTAGTAGATTACTATGTTGGTTTAGTAGAGAAATACCCTATTATCTCCCTTGAAGATCCCTTTGATGAAAATGATTTTGATTCTTTTGCACAACTTCTAGCTAAGTTACCCAATGCTTCAATAGTGGCTGATGATTTAACTGTTACAAACCCAACTCGAATTCAGATGGCTATAGATAAAAAAGCGGCAAATTATTTATTGTTAAAAGTAAATCAAATTGGTACATTAACTGAAGCAATACAAGCTGCTGAACTCGCAAGAAGCAATGGTTGGGGGATAAATATCTCTCACAGATCTGGAGAAACAGAAGATACATTCATTGCTGATTTGGCTGTAGCTTTAGGTGCTGAGAGAATAAAAACTGGTGCTCCAGCAAGAGGAGAACGTACTGCAAAATATAATCAACTTCTACGAATTGAAGAACAATTGGGAAGTAAAGCAAACTATCTTGGAACCAGATAATTGGTTTCCATCTTATTTTTTCTTTTTTTAGGCAACCTTTTTGAATATTATTTATTTTCTGAAAATGAAAATAAATGAAAAACGATTATGAAAAATTATTGGAAAGATATCAAGAAATACGATTATTAGGTTCGATAAATGGAGTTCTTTATTGGGATATGAATACTTACATGCCCCCTGCAGCAGTAGAATATAGGGCAAAGCAGTTTCAATACATTAGTCAAAAAATTCATAGTTTAATAACTCATCCTGAAATAGGAACTTTGTTAGAAAAATGTGAAAAGGATTCTTCCCTTAATGATTTAGAGAGAAGAAATGTTGATTTGTTTAGAAGGATCTATGATGATAGGACAATACTTCCATCAGAGTTAGTAGGAAAACTTGCAGCTCAATCAAACAAAACCTTAGAAATATGGAAAAAAGCTAAAGCAAAGTCTGATTTTCAAATGGTTTTTCCTGATTTAGAGAAATTATTTACTCTTAACATGGAATCTTCCTCTCTCCTAGCTAAATCAAAGAATATGAGTGATTCATTCGATGCATTGATAGATAGTAGAGACAAAGGTTTTGGTGTTAAGAATCTCACCAAACTTTTTGATGAAATGAAATCTTTCTTAGTTCCTTTTATTAAGAAATGTGAAGAATCTGAAGTTAAACCAGATAGATCAATTCTAAGTAGAAATGTACCTCGTTCATTTCAAGTTCAAATGATAGAAAATCTAGCAAAATTTCTTGAATATGATTTCTTCTCAGAGAACGCTGTAGGCAACATTGCTGAAGTGGAACATCCTCTAACAATTGGTGGTGGTTTTAAAGACGTAAGAGTCACAGTTAAGTATCATAAGGATAATGTATTAGCAGCTTTTCTTGCTGGCGCTCATGAGTGTGGTCATGCAATTCATGCCTTACAAGGAAAAGAGGAATGGTTTAATCAACCTATCTATAGTATGTCATCACCAAGTTTTGGTGAATCACAATCAAGATTTTTAGAGAATATCGTAGCGAGTTCAAAAGAATTCTGGACATATTACTATCCACAATTTAATAAAGATACAAATGGTGTTTTTAATGATATTTCTCTCAATGATTTCTATTTCACTTTAAATTCCGTTAGTCCTGGTTTTATTAGAATTCAAGCTGATGAAGTTACCTACATCATGCATATCATAATTCGTTTTGAAATAGAAAGAGATTGGTTCGCTGGAAAAATAGAGACTAAGGATTTGCCACAAGTATGGAATGAGAAATACAAAGAATATCTAGGTGTAGATGTTCCAAATGATACATTAGGAGTAATGCAAGATTTACACTGGTATTCACAATATTATGGTTACTTCTTCGGTTATGGTATAGGTGATTTGATTTCTTCACAGCTAACTGAAAAACTGTCTAAAGATTCACCTGATTGGCGAAATTCTTTACAGAATGGCAAATTCACTCCAATTCGTCAATGGCTTGCAAAAAAGGTTCACGCTAAAGGTGGAACATTAGATTGCCTTGAGATGGTCAAAGATATAACCGGTGAAGAGCTCACAACAAAATACCACATAAACTATCTAAAAGAGAAATTTTCATCTCTTTATGCTATCTGATTCATACAAAAAAAGAGTTAAAGAAGGTTATAATTTCAAATCTTCTTCTCCAATTTTTACAGGTTCTTTTTCTAGACTTACTCCTTCGCTTAAAAGCAAATCTTCAACATAGTATACTTTACCGTTAACAGAAGTATTTGGTCCAAGCTTCACAACTCTACCCTTAATATTTTTTTCAACTGCAATATCTTGAACATCAATTTCATTTTGTGCAACAATACTTCCTATAACACGAACTAGTTTTTTCCTTTTTCTGAAAAACCAAGATTCAAAAACTGTTCTTCTTCCTTCAACAATAAGATTTTCACAAAGGATGTTTTTTTCTATTGTTGCTTTACCTGCAATTTTTATTGTGTTTTGCGATAATAAGTTTCCATAAATACCAGAAGCTCCACTTAAACTAATACCTTTGTCAGCTTGAGTGTTTTTATCCGTCCTATATGAACCTGAAGCTGAAAGTTTTCCTTTTATTACTAATTCTCCATAAATTTTAGAAGAACCACTAAATGTTGCGTTACCGTCTCCTTCAATGTTTTTATCACACTTAAAAGCTCCTGAGCATCTAATATCTCCACGAGCTACAATATTTCCAAAAGATTTTACTGATCCAGAACACTTGAGTGATTTACATTCAACATCTCCATTAATTTTGCCTGAACCAGAAATACGTATATCTCTCATTACTTTCCCTCCAGCAATAGTTGCTGATCCTGCAATTGTTACAGCATCACTAGAAATTGTTTTTGAGCCGGAAACTCGCATTTCGGGTGCTTCTTTAAGAAGTTCTATATCCTCTCTAATTTTTTCTAACTTTGAATTATAACGTTCCTTCAATTCTACATAACTTGATTTATCAATCTCACCATTATCATATCGTTTTTCTAGAAGATCTAATAGCTCTCTATACATTTTAATTTCATTCTGGCTCATATTACCATCTCATAATTACATTAAATACCGCTTTATATATTCTTTTTTTTAATTAATTAGGTAAGACTTTAAAGGCTCTAGTTTTAAGCTTTAACCTTTCAGTTTAAACCGACAATGATTTAAGTAAGCAATATAATTTTTAATAGTAAATGAGTTCAAAAAAAGAAGAGCTTCAAGTAGTTGATGTTATTTATTCTATTTTTAGGGATGCATCCCGTAGAAAGATTTTAACATTATTGAGTAATATGAAACTTACTGCGGATGAACTAACAAAAGAATTACAAATTTCAAGACCAGCAGTGGAGAAGCATCTAAAACAAATGTTGGATATAGGTTTGATTGAAAGAAAAGCTGATACTTATCCAACTCTAAAGTACATTTACACTATACCTGAACCTGGCGTTGACTTGATTTCTAATGTTAAGGATTCAATAGATCAGTTCATAACATCTTTAAAAGAAGAATATACTAGAAAGTTGGAAAATGAAGAACAAATGTACCTACTAGGAATGTCTTCTAAAGAGAGATATGAAGCGATTAAAGAATCTTACACTTCAATTCTAGAGAAATTAAAGCAATAAAGCGTTTTTGGATAGAATATTATGCAAATTAAAACTAGAAAATTTTTATCGAAGAAAGAAAAAAAACAGTTACTAGTGAAATTAAATCAAGTTTATGGTGAAAGTGCTTATAATCTATTTCAAGTTAATTCCAACGTAGAAGAAGTAAAAACAGATAAAGGTATTTTCCTAATAAAAGAAGGAAAAGCTTCATTTTTTTTGTATGAAGAAATGTACATTCCGACAATTCATTATTTGAGGGGAGCAGGTTCTATTTTACCCAAAGTTATAGTTGATATTGGGGCTATTCGATTTATAACAAATGGAGCTGATGTCATGGCACCAGGGATTGTTCATTTTGATAATAATATTAAACCAAATACAATAGTGTCAATTCATGAAGAAAAAGCTGAGTCCATTTTAGGTGTTGGTTTATCACTTCTCAGCTCTCAAGATTTCAAAAAAACTAAGAAAGGTAAAGTTGTAAAACTTCTTCATTATCTTAAAGACGATATTTGGAATTTTCGCTTTTGATTCTTATCTTAATCTTATTGTTGTACCATTTGGAGGTGCAAGACTTTCCCTTTTTGTAGTTTTGTAGACCCAAGATGCAAATTTTGTAACTTTGCTCTCCTCGCCATGTATTACTACCACTCTTTCAGGTTTTGGTGTTACTTTGTTTATATAATTCTCTAACTCCTTTCTATCGCTATGTCCTGTAAAGCCAGTGATACTATGAACACCCATAGCAATATGGTACATTACTGTTTTTCCTTCTTCAACCATTTGAATTTCAGTTATACCTTTTTGGATTTTACTTCCTAAAGTGCCTTTTCCTTGATAACTCACGAAAATCAAAGAGTTATTTGGATCTTGACATAATGCTTTGAAATAAAGAACACTAGGTCCTCCATTAAGCATTCCACTGGTTGCAACTATTATTGCTGGGTCTCCTTGAATTATCAAATCCCTTTCTTCAGGTGATGCAACTTGATTTATTTGTTCTGCAAGAAAAGGATTCTCCCCTTCGTGAAAAATTCTCTCTCTCAGATTCTTTGATAAGAATTCAGGATGAGCAGTAGTTATTGCAGAAGCTTCTCTAATCATACCATCTGTATATATTGGAATGTTTGGTATTCTACCATCTCTCATCATCGCTTCTAAAATTACTAATATCTCTTGAGCTCTTCCTACGGCTAATACTGGAATAAGAACTTTACCTCCTTTTTGTATCGTGTCAAATACTATGTTTCTTAGTAAATCTTCACATTCGGTTCTGGAAGGAAGAATGTCTTGAGGTTTTCCATATGTAGATTCAATGAAAAGAGTTTCTAATCTAGGAAATCTTGAGTTAGCAGGATCTAAAAGATTTGATTTTGCATATTTTATGTCTTGAGCAAACGCGAGATTATAGATCCCTTCACCTATATGTAAGTGTGGAATTGCACTTCCAACTATATGCCCTGCGTTATGAAAAGTTAATCTTATGTCTGGTGAGATATCTGTGACTTCACCGTAATCTAAAACAATTGTGTGCAATACAGATTCACGAATATCATCTTGTTCATAAGGAAGAGTTTTTCCTTCTTTATTAGCTACATCTAAATAATCAATTTGAAGCATCGTCATTAAATCTCTTGTTGGTCGTGTAGCATAAATTGCGCCTTTGTAGCCATATTTAAAGAGATATGGAATAAAACCCGAATGATCTAAATGTGCATGGGAAACCACGACTGCATCTAATTCCTCTATGTCGAATTCTGGTAAATCAAATCTTGGAAAAGTATTGTTTGGTGTATTACTTCCTACATTGATTCCACAATCTACAAGTACTTTACTCTCTCCAGTTTGAACTAGTGCAGCACTCCTACCTACTTCAGCAAAACCTCCCAAAGCTGTTACTCTTATTGTGTCATCTCTGTAAATAACAGGCCTATGAATACGCTTTCCTATAATGCGAAGGATATCTTGCCTTTTCTTTGAATGTTTCTGATATAGATGTCTAATAGTTTTTATCACTTTTGACTCAATAGGTGGTGTTCTCATTACTCGCGGTCGCCAAAGAGTCTTTGAAATTATGGTTCTTAACATATCACCAGATTTTCCAATAATGACTCCTGGTTTTAGTGCTTCAATTACAACCTCACCAACTAGCTCATCAAAATCTATTGATGTAATCTCTCCTTCCTTACCTACTAGTTCGTTTATTAGATACATTGTTTGATCTTTTGGTAGTCTTACATCTGGATCTGATCTAATTACAATCCTTTTTCTTAACTTCTTTGCAAGTTCTTTAATTATTGTTTCATCATCAACTAAAACTTTTGGATTTCGGGAGTAAACAGCAACTTCAGGTCCTTCAAATTCAATTCTACTTATCTCAGAATTATCAGGTAATTCCTCTTGTATGTCTGTAGAAATCTGTTCTAATACTTCTTTATAGCTCAATATGTCCAACCCTTATTTTTATCATAGAACAAATATGCAACAGAATGAAGTCTCATATTTGTAAATAACGTTGATAAAACTAAATTAACGCTTCAAACTATACTTAAATATTTTTTGATATCTCTTGTTTTCACTAAATAATCAATTTCAGTATTAAATGCTTATATTTGGAGTTACTATGATCATCAATCTCCATATCTTAGGTACCATCCTCTATCTCTTGGCTTGTGTTTTAATTCCTTAATTAAGATAGTATCCTTTTTTACATCTTGTATGTTTTTCGAGTTAATTCTCGAGACACCAACTCCATAATGAAGTTTACTTTTACCTACAACTATTAACAAATCTCCCTCTTCAAATGTCGTTTCGAAACTTTTTATGTTTTCTACGAAAATAGGCTTTCCATAAAGAAATTGTTCTGTTTTAATTTCTATGATTTTATCAGTAAATGGCATTATTAAGTGAGCACCTTCAATTTCTAACTGAAATTTATTTTGAAAAATACTTCCTAATGGAATTCCCGATGAATAAATGGGTTTATCTACATTCTGAAGTAATTTACTTGTTTCTTCAGGAACTGCATATATCTCTATTATTTTTCCTTCCTTTGTCCATAAATGGTAATTGTCTAGTGGGTTAGTGGATTTTTTGTCAAGAAAATAATCAAAAGTTTCCTTAACAAGAATTTGTTCTTCATTAGTTGCTTTACGAAAAACTGGATTGATTTTTTTCATCTATTTTTCACCATTTTTGCTATGAAGAATCCTTCTCCAGAAGTCTTGTGAGGATAGAGTCTTCTTGTTTTCAATACATCTTTGTGGAATTCATATTGTTGGAATTTTTCTAACCCATTGTCTCCTTCGATATCAATCTCAACCAATTCAAGATCATAATTTTCTAAAACTCTAGAAATAACATATTCATTTTCTTCAGGTTCAAGCGAACAAGTACAATAAACAAGCTCTCCATTTGGTTTTAGTACTTCTAAGGAACTAGATAAAAGAGAGGTTTGATAATCATGATAATTCATTATGTCGTCTAGTGTTTTAGAAGACTTTCTTGTATAATCCGAGCTTATTACTCCAGATCCTGAACAAGGGGCATCTAAAAGAATTTTATCAAACTCTAAACCAAGTGTTGTTACTTCCCTTGTATCCATTTGAAAAATGGTAGTATTTTTAACTCCCATACGAGAGAGATTTGCTTTGAGACTTCTACATCTTTTCAAACTTAATTCCAAAGCAACTATATTTCCTTCATTTTCCATCAATTGGGCTAGATGAGTGGTTTTTCCACCTGGTGCTGCTGCAAAATCACCTACAAGTTCATGTTTCTTGGGATTGAGTATTAGAGAAGGGTACATTGAGTTTTTTCCTTGTAAGAAATAATATCCATTTAGATATTCAGGGGTTGCTCCAATGGGTATCAGTGAACTTGTAACTTCCTTTCCTTCTTCAATTCTAGGTATGTTTGTTAATTCTACTCCCTTATTTTTCAGTAATTTTGATGTCTTAAAATACGATGACCTTAAAGAATTCAACCTAATTGTTTTAGGTAATTTAGTTTCATAGAAATGAAGCAAATTAGTGGTTTCTTCCTCTCCAAGGATCTCAACATATCTTTCAATCATATAGGAAAGATAACCATATTTTTCGCCAATACTATAAACACTAGCACTGGGCTGACTTGGCTTCATTCTAAAATGTAATAATATACAATAATAATAATCATTGTGCTATCTTCATCTTTGAATAAGAATTAACTATGATTTATGATGAGAGAAGATAGAATCCCTTTAATATAAGCTAGTTTAGGATACAAAGGATATTGAAATGTATGGTGTAATAAACGAGTTTAAACATATAGAAATGCCACAGATGTTATCTCTTGGTACTAATATGTTTCTAAGCCTCCCTGAAATTATTGAAAGACTGACATTAGGAAAAAAGTGTCTTTTAATTACAGACAAATTTGTGGAAAACAAATATGGAAAACAAATCAAAGCAATATTGGAAGAAGGAAAAATTGAAACTGTTATATCAATTATTGAGGATAGTACTTTAGATGAAGTTGATAAACAATTGTCCATTTTAGAAGAAATAAGTTATGATTTTGTTATTGGTTTAGGTGGGGGAAAACCAATTGATGTAGCAAAATTAACGTCTTTTAAAGCTAATCAAAGATTTATCTCAATTCCAACAATTGCAAGTCATGATGGGATTGCAAGCTCGAGGGCATCTTTGAAAGGGATAGATGAAAGGCATTCAATACAAGCTAGACCTCCAATTGCAGTCGTAGCTGACACACAGATTCTTGATAACTCACCTTATCGTTATACTTGTGCAGGATGTGGAGATATTCTCGCTAAAAAAACATCTCTTAAAGATTGGATGCTTTCACACAGAATTAGAAATGAACCAATATCACCAACTTCAGTCGCTCTTTCTGAAATGACAGTTAAGCTGATTTCTGAAAATGCTGATTTAATCAAAAGCCATTCTGAAGGTTATAGTCGTATTGTCATGAATTCATTAATTGGTAGTTCCTTAGCAATGTGTGTAGCAGGATCTTCTAGGCCTGGGAGTGGTTCAGAACATATGTTTAGTCACGCTCTAGATTCTATAGCAGAAACACCAGCTTTACATGGGGAACAATGTGCGATAGGTACTATATTAATGGCTTTTCTTCATGAGCTTGATTGGGAGAGTATTCGATCAGTAATGAATACTATAGGAATACCAACCACAGCAAAGGAAGCCGGATTAAAAGATGAAGAAATTATAGAAGCATTAAAAATAGCACACACAATAAGACCAGAAAGGTTCACTATTCTAGGAAAAGACGGATTAACACATGAAGCTGCAGTAAACGTAGCGGTAAAAACCAATGTAATAAATTAAGTTATGTTTCCTAATATTAAAAAACAATTTCTGTAAAAATCCTTTGAAATGATAATAACCTTGCTAGAGAAAAGTATTGCAAAAATCGGTTACACGTTCACACACATGGGAGGAACTGAAGTGTGTTCGAAATGTTCTCTAAGGAAAGTTTGTGTTGAAGCTCTTGAGAAAAATGTTTCCTATGAGGTACAGAAGATAGGCACAAAGGAGCATCGATGCTTAGTAGATGATCAAATAATGATTTTATGTGAGGTTGAAGAAACTAACAGTATCATCACCGTTGAAAACCAAAAATATCTGGAAAACATTATCATTAATAGAAAGCCACTAAATTGCAACGAAATATTTTGTGAAAATTATGAACACTGCATTAATCCTAGTTTTCATGAGCAATCAAAAGTAAAAATTCTAAAGATTTTGAATAAAGTAAATTGTCCTTTGGATTATAATCTTGTTTTAGTGGAAGCTAAGAAAGCATAAAGAAAAATAAATGCTTTTATTTCTTCTCTATTTCATAATCTTCAATAAATGTAACTTTGTTGTATTTAGTTGTTATCTCGCCCAAATCTCTTGTTACACCATTCCTAATAAATTGTATATATTCCATGAATCTAGTGTTTTTAGGCAGTTCTACAATAATAGTCTTATCCTTAATTTCAATCTTTGTTGATGAGAAATCAACACCAGGGAGTCTTTTTTCTAACAAACAAATGAATTGTTCTTTGATGTCAGTTATTTTTTTAATAACTTCAACGTCATAGATCAAATCATTTCCTGCTAAATCGTGATTAAAATCAACTTTCACTCTACTACTTGATACTTTAAGGATCCTCCCCATTTGTCCTCCAATTTCAACTTTGGTATCTTCTTTTGGTTTTATTTGATGTCGTTGAAACTCTCTTCTTTGAATTAATCTTATTTTTGATCTATCTCGTAGACCAAATCCTTTCTTTGCTTCAACTTCAATAGTTTTGCTTTGCCCTTCTTTCATTCCTGCAATCTGATCTTCCAATCCCTCAGGAAGCCATTTTTTTCCAATTATCAGAGTGAAAGGTCTGTATATTACTTTCTCATCAAAAATACCTTCTTTTTTTGCTATACTCTCAGAAGTAGTGTCAAACACAACCTTGTCTTCTTTTGTTTTTCCAGTATAATTTATTTTTACCATGTCGCCTACATGAAGAGAAGCCATAAGATTCAACCTTTATTTTTTTTACACAAGTAAAAGATAAACATTAGCCTTATTTAAAATTCTGGTTTTCACTATGATTTCTATTTTGTAATTGCTCTAGCAATGAGTTAAAATTTGATTTTTTTCTACATTCTTCTATGTTTTCGGCGAATTCTTTTAATATCTTACATTTTTCCATTGCTAACTTCTTTGTTGAAGGAAAATGCATGAGTTCTGGTAATTTGAATAGTTTTTCATCAAAATGCTTTAGAGCTTTTTCTAGATCATATTTTCTTTCAGTACTGTAACTTATAGTACGATATAATCCCATCGCTCCTAACGCATCAAGCGCATCCGCATCTTTTAGGATTTTACCTTCTTTTGATGTTGGTTTGATATTTTTGCTGAATCTGTGGGAGAGAATAATATTACACACTTCTGGTATCATATCACTGAGGGAATGTTCTTTTAGAAATTCCGATGCAATTTCAGCGCTTAGTTCTGCATGACATCTTTCAGTTACTTCTTCTAGGGGTCTGCCAGTGTCATGAAAGAGTGCAGCAATAATTAGAATATCCAATTTCGCATTAAGTTCAAATCCAAGATTCATACAAGTGTGAGTAACGCGAATTGTATGTTCAAGAGAATGTGATTTTTTACTTCCAGATACTAGAAATTGTTGTAAAATAAACTGATAGACTTTTACTAAGATACTATTAAATTCTTGATAATTTGAAAAAAATTGTAAATACTCCTCTAGATTTTTCATCTATTACTTCATCTCATAAATATTATATATTTCTCCTTTAACCTTAAATTCCTCATCTATTTCTATAATCGCAAAATTCCCTCTGGTGATTGGTCCTGGATTGATGATTTTGCATTTCTTATAAGTAGAGATTGTAGGAGATTCATGTATATGTCCAGAAATAACTAAAAATATATTAGGAAATTTTTCAATGGTTTTTGTTATTTCACGAGAACCTCCATGTCTGTTAAAAGAAACTAAGTCAGCTTTTGTTCCATAAGGTGGGGCATGAGTTAGTAAACAGACTCTTTTTTTAATTCTTTTCAGCTCAAAGAGAAGTTTATAATTAACTTGAGGTTTGTGTGATCCAAAGCCTACTACTGCAAAAGAACCAATTTCTTCTACAGAAGATTCTATATGTTTTGCAGAGGTATTTAGTGCTTCTAAATTGATGTCTGGATCACAGTTACCAAGTACAAAAAAAGTCTGAAAATCAAAATTAGTGATTACCTCTAATGCTTCTCTCATATCTTCAATTGAGCCAAAATTAGTTATGTCTCCTGCTATTAAACAAATCTTAGGGGGATTAAGTAAATTTTGAACAATGTTTAGGATGTTTATCAACGTGATATTTTGACTATGAATGTCGGAAAGAATCAATATTTTTGTACTCATATAAACACTAGCCTATAACATATAATTCCAAGAAAGTAAAAATCCCTGAATACAAGAAATCTTCTAATTGTGTATTAAATTTCCATATTTCAAAAACGATTTTTACACCACCTTCTCCTGAAAGTAAAGAATCAAATTGATCTGAAAAATACAAAGTTACATTTGTTGGACTCCAAATATAATTTCCTGTAAAAACATTAATTTCCTGTTTCTCTTGTTTAGTTGCTGGAAAGAGAATTTTTTCATAAGTGTGATTTAAATACATTAAATAGCAATCAGTTGTAGCCAAAGGAGATTCAGGTTTTACCGCTTGAGATAATTTTGTTATCTTAATTTGAAGTTGATAATATGTTATTTTGTTTTCAAAATTTTTGATCATAAAATAAATAGTGAAATTAATGTGTCTATGAAGAAAATAAGGTTGTTTGGCAGTTTCATATACGCTTTCTACTTGATTGTATTGTAATAATGCTATTTCAGAGAATCCTTCTCTTGGATATGAAAAAAATGTAGTACTAAATATTGTAATAATAACGATAATAATTATGAAAACAACTAAAAGCGAAATGAATCTCTTTACATTAGATTTTTTAGAAATTATTTTACTAAGCTTTTTTTTCACCATTGTTTAGTACTCCTTCATTTTCATATATTATTTCTAATCTCTCATAATTTTCAACCTTCTTCATT
>JBHLQZ010000002.1:0-44818 GCA_048883065.1 Candidatus Thorarchaeota archaeon
CACAATCTCACTGCCTGAGGCAGAGCCGCCGTTAACCAAAACCACCAGAGGCAAATCTAAATCTGCTTTTTTCTTCAGAAGAGCATTGAAATCTTCGCGTTTAATTATTACATCAGCGATTCTTTCAACAAGTTCTTCATCTGTTAACTCTTTCTCTTCCTTTTCTTCTTCTACCTTCACTTCTTCAACTTCAAGAGGTTCATAAATCATTCCAGTGGGTGATTCTGGATCTTCTTTTGCTATTTCTATGACTTCATCCTTTACAACTAATTCTTCTGATTCATCTTTATGCATTAACCTTGCTCCACATTTTCGACAAAAGTTCCAATGTGATTGAACTGGGTTTCTACAGTAATGACATTCTACCATAATGAAACACCTATCTTAAGATATCTTTGAAGTTATCCTTAAAAAAGATAATCTTTTGCATTTATTTAATTATGCTATCAGTAGTGATATGTTCAGAGAATCCTGTTAAGATTTTAGCGGCTAAAGAGGCCTTTTCCTCGTATTTCATAGATTTAATCTTCAAAACAATAAACCTTGATGAGTATAAATCAGTTTCAAAACAACCTATGAATACTACAGAGACTCTTGAATCTGCAGTAAATAGAGTAGATATTGCCCAAAAATTAGAGAAAGCTAATTATTATGTTAGTATGGAAGGGGGAATCGCAAAAGACGATTATGGTGCATTTCTTACATGGTATGTGTGTGTAAGCAACGATTCAGGAAAAAAATCAATATCAGGAGGGGGGAGAATGCCACTTCCAGTTTCAATTTACGATGAACTTTCCCATAATAACAATATCGAATTAGGTGACATTATGGATAGAATTGCAGATGAAGAAAATATAAAACAAAAAGGTGGAAGTACAGCTATTTTCACAGGAAATAGAATTCAAAGAAAAGATGTTTTCAAGAGGGAAATAATAATAGCATTAGTTCCCTTTACAAGCGAAGCATACAAAAAGTTAGAAAGAAAATCATAATGAAATTTTGTATAAAAGACATATTTTATAAATATCACTCTTAATTCTATATCAATCAAATTAAATTGTGATAGTATGAAAGATAAAGTTCAAGCAACCTTAAATGAAATACGTGTAGCACTACAACAAGATGGTGGTGATATAGAGCTTATTGATGTTGAGGAAGAAAGTGGAGTTGTAAGAGTAGAATTACAAGGAGCTTGCAGAGGTTGTCCCTATAGTCAGCTAACTCTTACAGGTTATGTCGAAAAACTTCTAATAGAGCGAGTTCCTGGTGTTACACAAGTAGTAAACGTAAATTTGGAGTCATTAAAGCCTTCTTAGCATTTACATAAAGTTTTTTTATCTACTTTCAGTTATATCATTAGATTGTTATTATTAGAGGATGCTTAAATGCCTGAAACCATTCCACCAGAGATACTAGCACATCAAAATAGAATTAGTCCAGAATTAAGAGAGTTCTTGATTCAAACTCTAGAAGATCATTTCTCAAACGAAAATTCTAAGCAAATAGGTAGAATTCTATGGAATCTAGTAGATGATCCTGTTTATGAAACTGATGAGGAGCTTAAATATTTAGCTAGTAAAATAGGTGTAATAGTTGGTCAATATGATCTGGCCATAAAATGTATAACAGAGTCAATACCTGGCACTAAAGTATGGGGAAGTGTAGCTCTTTTTGAAGTGGGTGAGGTTGATCAAGCGATTAGTAATTTACATCAAGTTATAGAGAATGAAACAACTGATTTACTTCCACTAATTGAATCGATTTTTTGGGTTATTTATCTGAAATTACTAGTCGGTGATACTGAAGGCATTGATAATTATAAGAATCTCTTAGGTGCATTATTTGATGAAAGGAATATTAGATTAATTCCAAAACAACATCAAGAGCTAAAGGATTTTGCTGAAGGCCTTATAGAACTTCAATCAGCAAATAATATTGTAGGCTTAAAACAAGTTGAAGAATTTTTACAAAATCGAAAAGATGCCAAAGATCAATATTGGCAGTTAATTGCAACTCTAACTTTGGGAGAACATAAACTTGATTCTTCGGATTTTATTTCATCTGAATCAGTATATCTGGAAGCCAAGTCTCTTGCTGAGAATTTGTCTAATGTAGCACTCTTAGGAGCAGCTGATATAGGCATAACAAGTGTTTACTATCTTAGGGGTGAATTGAAAAAAGGGAATATTCTATCCGCACAAACAATAGATAGACTTCAAGGGATATCACAATATTATCTCTCTAAAGCTAATTATGTGAGAGGACAAATTCTCACAAAACTTGGTCAGCATAAGGTGGCTAGGGAAAGTCTAGAGATGTCTTATTCCTTAGCTAATCAATATCATGACTACAATAAAGGATTTTTAGCATTACTTGCTATTGCTGACAGTCACATTATTACCAATGAGATAGAAAAAGCTCAGGAAGTATATGACAAAGCTTACAATCAGGTTGTAAATATTGCAAATAAAAGACAATTTACAAAAGCTCTTGTACATATAGCTATAGGAGATTATAGACAAGGGAATCTAGAAAGTGCTCAAAAAAGAATTAATCAAATCGAAACTCTTTCAGAAGAGATTCAATATCAAAAAGGAAAAACTGATGCTCTCCGTTTAAGAGCACAGATTGCAATTAATAAGAACGAAGATATAAAGAAACAAATTTTCGCTCTTGAGGCATGTCAAATTTTATATCTAGAAGTTGGTGACGAAGAGAGTCATGCGAACTGTGATGTTCTAATAGCTGAAGCTTATACTAGATTAGGTGATGCTAGAAAAGCAGCATACCACCTTGATTCAGCAAAAGAGTTCTATTTAAAGATATCAGATAGTATGAAAATTGCAGAAATTAAAGAATTACAAGCTAGTTTTGATATTGAATCTGGAAGGTTTGATGAAGCTCTAGTAAAACTAAGATCATCTTATAGTCATTTTTCTGATGTTTTTGATAGAAATAAAAGAGTAAGATGTTTAAGAAAAATTGCTGATATTTTAGCTGTTAAAGGAGATTTTAAAGAAAGCTTAGCAAGATACAAGAAAGTTCAGGAATTATTACCAGATAAATCTAATACAATAGAAAATTCCATTATAAGTCTTAATAGAGCAAGAATTAATCTGTATTTAAGCAATTATAAAAATACAAAAGAAGAGTATAGATTTGCTGAACGTTTCTTCTTTGAGAATGATATTGATGAGATTTTAACACAAATAATTTCTGAAAAAGGACTTCTTTATATTTTCAGTGAAGAAGAAGAGTTATTTGAGGAGATTATTGGTGAGTTACAGGAGAGAGCAGATGAAGGTAAGAAAGATGCTGATGCTTGGATAAATTACCTGAAAGGAATGAAGCAGATACAAAATAAGCAATTTAACGAAGCATATGGAAATCTAATTACAACATTACAATCTACTTTAGAAAGTAATAATCTTATTTCTGTTGGAATTCTTTTTAACTTAATCAGAGCAATTGTTGAAATCTATAAAGAAAATCTAAAGCAACCATTTATTTCTGAGGAAGTAATGAATTATGTTGGTCTCATAAATGGTATTGTGACAGAATCTAATTTCTTTTATTTAAAGGGAATTCTTTTTCTTGTCAACTTACTTTGGCAATTAATTGCTGCGGAAGATAAAGATTATAACGAAATAATTGTTCAAGCTTCAGAATATTACGCAAGTACAGGAATTGAAGAGTTTGGTAATTTCTTGCTTATTCTTCAATACAATATAGGTGAATGGTTTGGTCAAAAAGAAACTAAAATCCAGAGTATTTTAGCAACACCTAAAAAATATGATTCACCAGAAATAGCACTGATGGAGATACTTGAAAAAGCAGGAAAAGCAATAATCTTAGAGAATCTTCTAACTATTGAAAAGGATATACTGCAAAAAATGTAGAAGAGGAAAGAAAAACATCAATACTCATTTTGATAATGTTTCTACCATTTTTTCAATTATTTCGACTGCTAATCCTGTGTAGTTTTTAGGATTTAGTATTTCATCAATTTCATCCTTTGTATAGAATTTAGTAATAGAATCAGTAGATTTAACAAGCTCCACAAAATTTTCAGCTGAAGACAATTGTCTCAATAATTCATGAGCTTTTTGACGCCCAATTTTATTAGTCATTTTAATCATAAGATGTTCTGCACATTGAGATCCTTTCTTTAGAAAAAGATTTTCTTCAATTTTTGAACGGTTTAAATATAGATTTTTTAGAATTGTTTTCATCTGTAATAGAATATAATGAGTCAAAATGGAGGTTTCTGCAAGAATTACTCTTTCTGAACTAGAATTTGTTAAATCTCTTTCATGTTCTAAACAGATGTTTTCTAGAGCTACATGTACATTACTTCTTATTACTCTAGCTAAACCACAAATTCTTTCACTTTTTTCTGGATTTCTTTTTTGTGGCATTGTAGAAGAACCAACTTGCTTTTCAGAAAATTCTTCTCTAATTTCATCAATTTCCGTTCTTTGAAGATTTCTTATTTCTCTTGCAAAATGATCCAAAACTGTAGCAATCAGACTCAATGCAGAGATATAATTGTAGTAAATCACTCTTGACACAACTTGCGTAGTAATAGGTAGTCGTTCTAATCCAACTTTCTTTAGCACATATTTCTCAATTTCTTGTGTTCCAAATGATGCATAAGTTCCAACTGCACCAGACATCTTACCATAGTCTACTTTAGCGTTCTCTAGAACCTCTTTTGCTAATACTAATTCATTCAGAAAATTACCAAATTTCATTCCATATGTAGTTGGAACAGCATGAATCCCATGTGTTCTTCCTATACAGACAAGATTCTTATGTTCGATAGCTAACTCTTTTACAAGATCAATAATTTCGTTTAAAGCTTGCAAAATTACAGTTTTAGATTCCTTTAGTTGTAAACCTCTGACTGTGTCTTGTATATCATAGGAAGTTGCACCTAAATGGATATACTCACCATATTTATCACATTGTTCAGAGATTGCTTTTACCACACTCATTAAATCGTGGTGTATTTCTTTTTCTATCTCTTTAGCTCTCTCAAGTGTGACATAATTTGAATTACATCTTTCTTGAATGATGTCATGAGCATCTTTGGGAATTTTACCTAGTTCAAAGTTAGCTGCAGCAAGTTCTTTCTCTATTAATAGCTGCAATTCAAATTTCTTTTTTTCAGAAAAAATTTCAACTAGCGGTGTTTTATATCTGTTAATTTCTAGCATTCCAACCTACTCTTTCTGATATTAACAAATAATAATGATATTTGGTTATTATAAATTTGACTTATTTAAAGAAGAAAATATCAGAAAACTAAAATTATTTCATTGAAATTAACTTTTTTCTATCTTTTAGCTTAAAGATACATATTAAAATCATAAAAGAGATTCTAAAAGACTAGATTATCCATTTCCTTCATGCAAAACCTTTTTTTACAATTCTCACTATATTGTAATTATGCCGTACGAGAGGATGACGCGTAATTTAAATCAGAGTATTTTTTCCTTTATTATAGGAGCTGCATTCAGTGGAATTTTAATTGCATTATTCTCAATGGATGCTCTAATTTTAGCAATTTTTGAAGTTCCGTTAGCTTTTCTAGTTGCTCTTATTGCAGTTACTGAATGTGTCTATTCTTACAGGGATGAAGTATCATTAGATACAAGTATCAAAATGTTAAGATCTCTCTTAAAATCTCTCCTTATTTCTATACCCGTTGTTTTGTTATATAGTGCAATTATTCTAATACTGTATGAAACCGTACAGATATTTAAAGATGCTTTAGAACCACTATTCAATATTAGAATTCAGGGAATGTCTGAGATAGCTGCAATCCCTCTTTTATGTTATATTCCAATATTCATAATGCTCTTTACTTTACCATTTCTACTGTATGTATATGGCAAAGTTCACATTCTTTTGTGGGGAAAACCTAAGGAGAAAAAAGCTGAACTAAGAGAGACACTTGTTGAAGAAAAAGAGAAGGAATATAGAGAAAGAGTATTTCGTATGATAGATAAACTTGAGCAAGATGCTATACGATTACAACAATATTTCTTAGAATTACAAGGAGTCACACCTCTTATTGATGCGGTTAATAATCACGAATCATACAAAACTCTTGATCTTCGATTAAACATGATGAATGACTATGTTAAATCTCTTGAAATTGAGGTTACTAAAGAAAATAAAGAGATACTGAAAGACGAAGAAGTAGAGAAAAAAATAAGAGAGTTAGATATTCAAAAGAAAACTATAATTGATGTACTAGAACAAAACCTGAAGAAATTAAAGAGTGAAAAAGGAAAATTCGGGAAAGAAGAAGGTGAAGAGGAGGAAGAGGAAATAGAGGAAGAGGAAGAAGAAGTGGAAGAAAAAGTAGTAGAAGAAGTGGAAGAAAAAGAAGAATTAACTACAGAAAAAGTTGAAGAAACTGATGTAGCTATTATTGAAGAAAAAACAGAAGAGACTGAAAACACTGATATTGAAGAAAAATCAGAAGAAAGCTAATTATGCTTTCTTATAAGCTTCTAGGACTTTTTCTACAAAAGCATCTTCAGGATATGCTCCTTCGAATTGAACATCTCCATCGTTTATAACTGTTTTTGGTACACCCATTACATAGAATTTTTGGGATAATAATGGAAATTCGGTTGCTTCAACCATCTCTCCATAGATATTAGGATTAGCCATAGCTAGCTTGTGAGCCATACGCACAGCTGATGGACAGTATGGACATGTAGGAGTAACAAAAACTAGCATTTTCATTGGTTTGTCGATTTTCTTGATTTTTTCAAGATTTTCTTCTTTCAATGTAATTTTTCTAGCAGAAATATCTAAAATATCTTCTACTAAAGTTCCAAATTCATAACCACTAGGTATCCCAGTAAATACAACATTATGTTCAATATCACCATGTAAGATGATAGTTGGATATCTCTCAACTCCATACTTCTCTATCTCTGGAGGATTGTCTTCTTTCTCATAAATGGTTATCTCGATCATATTTTCAGGAGCT
The DNA here is from genome assembly GCA_048883065.1 of Candidatus Thorarchaeota archaeon. Taxonomy (GTDB): domain Archaea; phylum Asgardarchaeota; class Heimdallarchaeia; order Heimdallarchaeales; family Heimdallarchaeaceae; genus UBA460. The sequence goes on from JBHLQZ010000002.1 coordinate 7,013, forward strand.
AATTCAGCTAATAACTCCAAAATTTCTTTTGTTTGAGCGCATGTCAAACAACGATCTTTATCTGCAAAAAGTTTAACATAAACTTTATTTTCCATATGCTGGAATATCTCTTTTACTTGTCGTTTTATATTATCATCAACTTCTAAAGACACAATAATCACCTGTGTATAATTTTTGCACACATGAAACTAGACGATTCCTCTTTTAAATATTTTGCTTAAGCAAGAATAGAAACTGAAAAAATCAACCTGTTCTTTTTATTATGTGATAACCAAACTGGGTTTTAACAATTTCAGATATTTCTCCCTTTCTTAGTGAAAAGGCAGTTTGCTCGAATTCCTTTACCATTTGTCCTCTTTGGAAAAATCCTAGATCTCCTCCTTTCTTCCCTGAAGGGCATAAAGAATGTTTTTTTGCTAATTCTGCAAAATTAGCACCTTTTTTTATTTCATCAAGAATTCTAGATGCTTCTGAATGTTTCTTAACTAATATATGGCTTGCTTTCACTTTAGACATATTATCACGCACTCACATTTTTCAAGTAAAATAAAAAGATTTGGAATATGTATAAACATAATTATTCAAGGATAATTCTTGCATCTATAGCTCTCAATCCTTTCTCTGTAGCAACAACTGGGTTCAAATCCATTTCTTTAATTGATGGATATTGTTCAATCAATTTCGAAATTTGTAAAACAAGAGATATTAATTCCTCTTTATCGACTGAAGGTTTTCCACGATAACCATCTAAGATTTTTCTACCTTTTATTTCATTAATCATATCTTCGACATCCTCTTTTTCAACAGGAATTAATCGAAAAGAAACATCCTTGTACACCTCTACGAAAATACCCCCAATTCCTAGTGCTATCATTTTACCAAACTGTGAATCTGTATTTGTACCTATAAGTAGCTCTACACCTTCTACCATCTCTTCGATGCTGAAACCTTCTATTTTTGCATTTGGATAATATCCTTTTACTTTAGATAACATATCATCGTAAGCTTCCTTTAGTTCTTCCTCGGATTTAATACCCACTTTTACTCCTCCTGAATCAGATTTATGCAAAACATCTTTTGATACGACTTTGAGAGCGACAGGATAACCAATGGAATTTGCTTTAATCACACTTTCCTTGAAATCCTTTGCTATTTCCATTTTATTTAAAGAAATTCCTGCTAGTTCCATTATTCGTCTTGATTCTTCATAAGTAAGTATTGTTCTCTTCGATAGTTTTGCATTATCTAAAATCTCTTTTATTTCTTCATTCATTTTTTTCACTTTCACATTAAATCTAGTTCTAATTTCTTCATAGGCGAAAACAATTCTATTCCAGTCCTATCTTTGACTAACTTTATTATCTGGGAATATAATTTTTTATAATCAAATTCCTTAATTTGATTCTTTCTAGGAATAACTAAATTATATTTTTCTCCAATTTCAATTGCTTTTTCATAACCAGCTGCTGCATGTCTTAAGATTGCACTTAGTGGATCCCAAGTTAATACTCTGAATAACCTTTCTTGAGACAGTGGAGTTCCATCAGCAACGATAACTTGTCCAGCATGAAGTGAATAACCAACCCCAACACCCCCACCACCATGGTAACTTGTCCAAGTAGCACCACACAACGAATTGCCTAATAGATTGATAACAGGATAATCACCTATTGCATCGCTACCATCTCTCATGCCTTCAGTTTCTCTATTTGGTGATGCAACACTACCCCCATCTAGATGATCTCTTCCAATCACAACAGGTGCTTTGAGAATACCATTAGCAACTAGCTTATTCATTAGCATTCCAAAAGCTGCTCTACCAACAAAACCAGCCCAAAAGACTCTTGCAGGAAGACCTTTTTCAAATGGTATATATTTATCTGCTAACTCTAACCAATTAACTAACTGGGAATCATCATGGAATAATTGCTTAGCATATTTGTCTGTTGTTCTGATATCCTCTGGGTCATTGCTTAAAGCCATCCAACGGAAAGGACCCTTACCTTCACAGAATAGAGGACGAACATATTCAAGTACAAATCCTGAATAGTTAAAAGCATCTTCTACGCCTAACTCATAAGCTTGTTGGCGAATATTGTTTCCATAATCAAAAGTTTCTGCTCCTCTCTTGTGTAATTCAACCATAAAATTTACATGTCTGACTACAGTTTTTCTGGATCGTTCTATATAGTCTTCAGGACTCTCAACTCTTAAAATATCAGCTTCATCATATGTTATCCCCATAGGATAATAACCATTCAAAAGATCATGAGCAGAAGTTTGATCAGTTAGAACATGAGGAGTGATATCATTATCAACTAGATATTGAAGTAATTCTACTGCATTGCATAAAACACCAATAGAAATAGATTCATCATTCTCTGCAGCATCCTTTGCTATTTTGATTGCTTCTTCAATGGATTCTGTTTTGAAATCCAAATAAGGTGCACCTTGATCTCTTCCAGTTTTATACATCCTATCAATTAAGTTTGGATTGACTTCAGCTATGATACCTATTTTACTGCACATTTTAATTGCTAAAGGTTGAGCTCCACTCATTAAACCTAATCCAGCACTTACTATCAATTTTCTTTCAAAATTAGAAAGTTTTTGAAAAAATGGTTTTTTCTCAGCAGCTTGAATCGCTGCTGCTATTGTTTCATATGTTCCTTGAATTATTCCTTGTAATCCTATGAATATAAAAGAACCAGCAGTCATTTGTCCATATACAGATAAGCCTGCTGCAACAAATTCCTCAAAATTTGTAGTCCAATGTGGAACTATAACGCTATTTGTAATCACACACCTAGGAGACCATCTTGTTGTTTGCATTTTACCATAGGGAACACCTGACTGTAAGAATAGAGTTTCATTTGGTTCAAGAGCTTTCAGTAACTCAATTGTTTCGTAAAAGGATTTCCAATCTCTAGCAACCTTTCCTGAACCACCATAAATGTACAGTGTTTCCCAATCCCTACCATTATGTAGATTAGAAATCATAGCTCTTATGATAGCCTCAGTTTCCCATCCTGCTTTTGTAGAAGTTTTCAGTGCTTCTTCACCCGCAGGAAGGGGAGGAATTTCATCTGGTTTGTAATCCATCCTTAATCTATCTTCTTCTGATAATCTATGCTTTCCAGATATTATTTCTTCCATTTTATTCCTATAATCCATAGATTCACCTTACACTACTAACTTAAACAGAATCTATCATCTCAAAAATTTTACTATCCAATTGTATTAGTAAACCATTAATTGTTAAGGGAATGATTACCCTTGGTAACTTGACATTAAGCAAATAACATATTAATTCTAGCAATAATGAATTCTTAATGACATATGAATTTAAGATAGAAGAATATGATCCAGAATGGAAAGAATGGTTTACACAACTAAGAAAATATTTTGAGTATTATTTATCTAACTTAATAATTCGTATTGAGCACGTTGGGAGTACAGCTATACCGAACATGGTTGCAAAACCAATTATTGACATGGACATAGTAATCAAAAAGGAGAATTTTAATGAAATTAAAACTAAACTTGAAGAAATGGGATATAGTCATCAAGGGGATTTAGGTGTCGAAGAAAGAGAAGCGTTCAAATTACTTAATGATGAGTTAAAACAATCCTTACTCCCTCACCATCTTTATGTCTGTAATCAAGATAGTAAAGAGTTAAAACGACACATTATTTTCAGAGAGTTCTTGCGAAATAATCCTAAAGAAGCTAATGAATTTTGTAGAATAAAAAGAGAACTCTATAAGAGATTCTCTAATAATAAAGAGGCATATATTGAAGCTAAAGATTCAACGGTTAAGGAGATATTAAGAAAAGCTTTGAAGCAGCATGCTAACGTTTAGTAAGCTTAATAAATAAACAGATTTTTCTTCGTTCATGAAAGTAGTATTTATTGGTCATGGTTCCTCTGGTTGGGTTGCTGCTACGACCCTTCGAGCTTGGGATAGAAATTGCGAAATAACTGTAATTGAGAAGAAAAGCTATGATGCATACCACCCCTGTGCTATGCCATATGCCATTGGTGGTCTTTGGGAAGATGAAAGCGTTCTTGTTGAATCTGTTAATTATAAAATGCTGAATATAGATTTCTTACGCCAACATGAAGCTCTTAAAATTAATCGTCAAAACAAGAAGGTTTTAGTTAAAAATCTAAAAACAGAAGAAACATATGATGTTGAGTATGACTATCTTATAATTTGTACCGGATCTAAAGCTAAAAAACCACCTTTACCTGGAATAGATGGCAAAAATGTTTATGCTCTAAAGTGGATTGAAGACTCTGCTAAAATACGTGAAGCTGCAGAAAACGCATCTAAAGTTGTTGTAGTTGGTGCTTCGGCTATAGGTCTTGAAGTTGCAACTGAATTAGCTCATAGAGGGATAGAAACTGTTGTATTAGCAAGATCGAGAATTATGCGTCTTCTCATAGATCCTGATTACGCAGATGAAACGATGAAATTACTAGAAGAAAGATTACCAAAACTAAAATTTTTTGTTGGTATAGGAATTAATGAAATCATTCTTGATGAAAACAGTATGGCAACTAAAGTAACTACAGATCAAGGAGATTTTGAGTGTGATTTTGTTGTTAACGCTACTGGAGTTGAACCTGAAGTAACATTAGCCAAAGATGCGGGTTTAGAAATTGGTGAATCTTGGGCAATTATTACTGACAAAGAATTGAAAACTTCTGATCCTAGCATTCTTGCAGTAGGCGATTGTGCAGAAACCACACATTTGGTTTCAAAGAAACCTATCAATTCAGCAATAGCTACTTGTTGTGTAAGAATGGCTAGGGTAGCTGCGATGACTATTGCTAAACCTGGAACATTAAAATTTCCAGGAACTTTGAATAACTTCATTGTCCCTTATGTAGACCTAAGAGTTGGCTCAGTAGGACTAATTACAAAAGCAGCTGAAGATGCGGGTTTTGAGGTAATTTCAGCTAAGATAAAAACACACAACAAGCCCACATATATGCCTGATGCAGAAGAGCTATATTTCAAAATACTTGTAGATAAAAACACAGACAAAATTCTAGGTGCTCAAGCAATTGGTCCTGATTCAATTACAGATAACTTGAATGTTGTATCAATGGCATTACAGAAAGAGATGACATTCCAAGAATTATTGGAAGCAGATTTATGTTATGCTCCAGCAGTTAATGAAACAATTTATCCTGTCACTCAAACTTTAGAAATGGTTTCTAGAAGAATATTAAGAAAACGTTAAAGTAAGAACAAACTGAAGGATTTTACAAATCTCATTTTTCTCTCTTTTTTCAAGTTTTAGAAAAGATTAATTTGTAAGTAGTTTACAGAGTACCAAGTAAAAACGATATGAATTAATTACTGAGTGATGTAAAGATGAATAAATTTAAACCAACTGATCCTATAAAAAGTCCCAGATTTTCTGGAATCAAAACTTTTATGCGTTTACCTCACACAAAGAGTTTGGAAGATGTTGATTTTGCCATAATAGGCGTTCCTTCTGATGCAGGAGCTTCGTTTAGAACTGGACAAAGAGATGGACCTGCAGCTATTAGAAAGATTTCAGCTTTACTTCGTCACCATAATCCAATCTTAGATATTAGCCTATTTGATTACATCAAAGGTATTGATTATGGTGATCTACCTGTTGTACCTGGATATATTGAAGAAGGATATAAAAGAATCGAAGAGAATCTTTATCCTGTAGTAGAAGCAGGCATTATTCCAATTCTATTGGGAGGAGATCATGCTATAACATTACCTGAGTTAAGAGCTATTGTTAAGAAACATGGTCCATTAGCTTTGTTGCATTTTGATGCTCATAGTGATACTGTAGAAGAATATTTCGGTAAGCCTTATAATCATGGTACACCCTTTAGGAGAGCTGTTGAAGAAAAATTACTCTTAGTTGACAACTCGATTCAGATTGGTTTAAGAGGATCAATTTATTCTAAGGATCACTTGAATATTCCAAAAAAATTGGGATTTGAGGTTGTTACAGCTGAAGAAATCAGAGAGATAGGTTTTACTAAATTATTACAAAAAATTAATGAAACAGTTGGAGACAATAAGGTTTTTCTCACATTTGATATAGATTTTGTAGATCCTGCTTATGCACCTGGAACAGGAACACCAGAAATAGGAGGTTTCACCAGTGGAGAAGCAATTGATTTGATAAGAGGTGTGAAAGATCTAAATTTTATAGGATTCGATGTCGCTGAAGTCTTACCTTACTATGACCCATCTGAAATAACTGCTTTACTAGCAGCAAATGTTGTCTATGAGTTTATATCGATAATAGCATACAAAAAACGATTGAATAGCTGATAGTATTTCCTAGTTTGCTATTTCATTGAATTCTGAATGGAAGTTGATCCCTCTTAGGTTAAGCTCTTTTTCAAGAAGATCAAAAGGGATATCAATTACAGGTGAAAGCAATCCTTTCTTCGAAATTATATTTTTGGCAATAAACTGTGCACCAATACTTACAGTAAAACCTACTGTTCGATTCATTGCTGTGAATCCTGTTTTCAGATCTCTCTTATCAATTACTTGATGCATTACTCTGTACTTCTTTTCATTTTTCATCCCAACAACTTCAACTCGAAGAATTATTACATCCCTTTCGTTTGGTTTAAGTTGGATGTGAGGTTCAATTGCTTTTGAAAGGAATTTAATTTTATCAACCTCTACTCCATTGAACTTTATAGACTCACTGTCTAACAAATGAAGATCCACAACTTTTTTCCAGAATTCACAATGACCAGGCCATCGTAATGTATATCGTCCCAAATTCTGAATCATTCCAAATTTAGCAGATTGAGAATTTGTGATTCCAAATAAGTCAAGAAAACTTAATGCATCACCATTTGGAAAAGCTTCTAAAGTTCCAATTTCCTCTATTTCTACTTCATGAATATTTTCTTGGTTGAAGATTTCATTTTCTTTAATTTCTACAATTTCACCATTTTTTATCAATCTTGCAGGACGATAATAAGTACGTAAAACTCCTTCAAAGGTCCATGTCACTTTGTATTTTAATGGATTATCTGTAGTTTCAAATTCAGGAATACCTGCTCCATACCATTTTATTTGTTTTATATTTTCTATTTTACGAATAGCTTCACCAATAAGTACAAGATCTATTCCTGGATCCAGACCAAATTCAGGAAGAATAGAAATATTTTTCTTTTTAGCCTCTTCTGCTAAATCTTTCATTTTTTTAGTTGTAGTATTTGTGTTTACAAAATGAATACCATGTTCTACAGCTGATTCTAAAACATTATCAATACATCTAACTGGCAATAAATCTATGATTACATCAGGCTTGAGAGACATTAAATCATCAATATTTCGTTTTTTATTAGCATCAAGAAATTCACATTGGATATTCTCATAATTTTTTGATTTCACGTATTGTTTCAATGAATCAATCTCAAAATCTGCAGCGATTATTTCACTAATATCAGCACTATGAACAAGATCGTACAATGCAGCTTTCCCTTGTAATCCAACTCCTAGAAGAAGTACCTTCATGAATAAGATTTGATTCATACATGTTTAAACATATCTGATATAATCCAAAAAATGTACTTTGGTTATAATCAGTTTTGTTGATTAGATACAAGTGATAACATTTTTATTTACATTAATATTTGATAACATAATTATTTAGGTGAATTATATGAAGAAAACTCCAATGTGGAAAGTACATGAAGATGCTGGAGCAAGAATGATTGATTTTTCTGGTTTTTATTTACCTGTCTCCTATACAGGAATAGACGATGAGATTATGAAGACTAGAGAAAACGTTTCAATTGTAGAAGTAAGTGATATGGGTCGTTATTCTTTAAAGGGAAAATATGCTTCCAAACTAATGGAGTTACTAACTCCTAGAGATATAGCAGCTATGCCTAATATGAAATGTGGATACACTTACTATCTCAATGAAAAAGGAGGTTACCGTGATGATACCATTGTAGGTAAGCTCAACTCTGAAAATTGGTTCAATGTTTGCAATGCTGGAGAGCAAACAGAAAAGGTATTAGCTTGGATCGGACAATTTGTCAAGATTTACGAAGAATGGACTAATGAACCACTTGAGTTTAAAGACTGGACAAGTGAAACAACAATGTTTGCTGTTCAAGGACCAAACTACAAAGTAATTCTAGATAACCTAGGTGTCCCAGATACAAAAAGATGGGAGATTGTTGAAGCTGAGGTTGAAGGTTGTAAGTGTTTATTCACTGGTACAGGTTATACAGGTGAAATGGGATTCGAAGTTGTAATATTTGATTCTTCAGTAGAAAATCCAGAAAAGGGAATTAAAGTATGGAACGCTATTTTAGAAGCTGGTAAAGAAGTTGGAATTGCTCTCTGTGGTCTAGGAGCCCGAGACGCCCTTCGTATTGAAGCAGGATTACCTCTTTACGGTGAAGATGTTCATGAAGATGTTAATCCAATTGAAACAGGTTATGACTTTTCTATCTTCTGCAAACATGATAAAGAACCATACTACTTTGGGAAAGATGCTGTGTTAAAAGCCAAGAAAGAAGGAGTCAAAATCAAGCATGTAGGTATCATTCTCAAAGAAAAAGGTATTCCAAGAGCTGATTATGATATTTTGAATACAGCAGGCGAGAAAATAGGTTATATAGCAAATGGTGTTAGATCTCCTATTATGGGTAATGTAGGTATCGGCATGGGATTTGTTGATATCGAATATTCTAAACCTGGAACAGAAGTTCTTGTTCAGATTCGTAAGAATCAAGTAAAAGCAGAAATTTCTGCACTTCCATTCTATGATCAGAAAAAATGGGGATGGAAGAGGGAAGCTTAATTCTTCTCTTTTTTTTCTTTTCTTTTCCTTGGAATTTATTTTTTTAAATGTAAGTTTAATAAGTGCTTGTGAGTTCTTCAAGCAAGGATTAAAAGTGTTTTTCATGAGAGTGGAAAAAAAGATTTTTTTTAGAAAATTTTTTTCTTTTTGGATAGTTTTATTATTATTTCTATTTTCAAATATTTCTACATCTAAAGCGCAAACACAATTTTATATTAATCAAATAGCCAGTTTTGGTGGAGCAGGTGTGGGGTATGATGTTAGTATAGTTGGTGATTTTGTTTATATAACAGGTAATGAAGGATACGTAGTTGGTGATGTCAAAAATCCATCTAAACCTAATAAAATAGGGGAATTCAAGATAGATGACGGAGCATTTGGTATTTTTATTAAAGAGAATTTAGCTTTTGTTGCAGCACAAAGCCAGGGATTATTTATTACTAACATAAGCAATCCTATGAATCCCACCCAACTTGGGCACATTGATATTAATGGAATATCAAACAATGTTTTTGTGTTAAATGATTATGCATATATTTCAAATTACGATAATGGATTGCATATTATTGATATTTCTGATTTAAATAATCCTATAAAGATTGGAGAATATAGTAGTGCAGGAAGAGCAGATGGAGTTGCAGCAATCAGTAATGTTGTTTATTTAGCTAATCCAAACTTAGGTGTAAGTGTATTAAATACAACTCTACCTTCTTCTCCACAAATAATCCTCACATTAAGTGGAAGTGGAGGAGCTACTGGAATTTCAATTTACGAAAATTATCTCTTTGTTGGTTGTTATTCAAGTAAAGTGATGGTTTTTGATATTTCAACACCAGAAAGCCCAACATTACTAGGTTTTCATTCCGACAATGATAATGGTGAGGCTCTAGGAGTTGTAGGTAACAACACTCACCTTTTTGTTGCTGACAATTTTGGAGTTGAATTCTTTGATATAAGTAATTTACCTACTATTACTAAAGTAGCAGAAAAAAGAGAAGGAGTTGGAGCAGCTCACGATATTGATTTTGATGGTAATTTCTTGTATGTAGCAGGAGGGAGTTCATTTGGAAGCCTTTTTTTTGAGATAAATACTTCACTGAAATCTGGTAACCTTGGAGTGTACATAGGAATACCTATAGCAGTTTTTGTAACATCAATTTCAATCTGGTTTGTATATAGATTTATTATTAAAAAGAAAAAAAACTAATTATCTTCTTTCTTTTTTCTTAAAAATTCTTCAGGATTTTCCCAGACAGGTATTTTTGCTTTATTTACGTATTCACTCATGAATATCACAGCTGCTGTATCTAAATCTAATTCTCCACCTTTTTTTCTTTTATGTCTTTTTTCCGCAAATTTATTCAAAAATTCTGGAGGAGATTCATATTTTATATCATAAGTTTCAGAAATCGTATTTGGATCGATTTGATCTATTCTATGAACTAGAGCCCAAGCAGCTTTTTGATAATCTGGCAATTTTTCTGGTTTTATTACTCCTAATAATATTTGATCAGCTAATGACAACTTAGTAGGAATGACACCTGGTGTATCAAAAATTCTTAATCTTGTAGTTATCCGCAATACTTGTAATGCTCTTGTAAATCCAGGAATTGGAGCAACTGGTGCACTTGATCTTCCTTTCAATATATTGATTAGAGAGCTTTTACCAGTATTCGGTAAACCAATAAAACAAGCTGTTATGTAGAAAAATTCTTTTCCTGCAGCATGTATTATTGAATTTCTCAAAACTTTGGTACTTAATCTTTCTCTAGCTGATGTTGGGATTACATGTATTTGTTCTTCTTGAAGGATTGCTTTCCATTTTTGAACTACTTTATCAGGAACAAGATCTACTTTGTTCATTGCAATAAGAAGTTTTTTCGATTTTTCTCTTTTAACCATATTTTCATACTTCTTAGCTCTAGAAAGACTTGGAAAACGTGCATCAATTACTTCGACTATCACATCACTTCCTTTAATCATCTTTCGTACCATAGTGTCGAAATCTTGTTTTTTTGACATCTTGTTCACCGAATTAGAATAATGATATTTTATTAAAATTCCCTAGGTGGACCTACATCTGGATGTTTGGGATCAAAAGGTTTACTGGGTGGTCCTGGTTTTGATGGATGAATTGGTGGAGGAAAATCATGATCTTTCATGTGTGCTTCAAACATTTTTCGCAATCTTTCAACTTCTTCTTCGAGTTTTCTTATTCTTTCTTCCAATGGTAATAATTGCTTTTCCATAATTTTACTTTATACGTGAAAGATATAAACGATATGATTTTAGTTTAATTAATGAGATTTCATGATATTCATTGCCATCTTCCAGATAATTACTTTTTCAAAAAAATAGAAATTTTCATGCAAGAGTGGAAAAAAATGGGATTAGAGTACGTAGTTAGCGTTGCATCTAAGTTATCTGAATCTCTTCGAAGTATTGAACTTCATAAGAGATTTACAGAAATCATTCCTGGAATAGGCATTCATCCTTGGAGTGCAAAGAAAAGCTTAACTGATGATTTAAAAAACAAGTTTAATCAAATAATACAAAAAATACATCCGCTGGTATTAGGGGAGATTGGTTTAGATCATCATTTTATCAAGAATAAAGAATATTATCCATATCAAGATGAAACCTTTCAATTTTTCTTACATTTAGCTGAAAAAAATAACTTACCTTTGAACATTCATCCAAAAGGAGCAGAAGAATTAGTTTATGAGACATTAGGAACGTACGATATTCCTAATCATAATGTTCTTATTCATTGGTATACAGGACCTAAAGCTATTTTAGAAAAACTCATTGAAAGGGAGTATTTTTTCTCCATTAATGTATCGCTACTTGGAGGATCTAAGCACATCTCTGTGTTAGAAAAAGTTGACTTAAAACATATTTTAACAGAATCTGATGGTAATGTTAAATATACAATAAATAATAAAAGAGTAGTTGGATCTCCGGCTTTAATACCTGATCTAATAGAAAAAATAAGTGAAGTAAAAAAGAGAGACATACCTGAAATATCAAATAATTTACACAGTAATTTGAGAAGATATTTAAACATTAGATAGGTTGGAATCTAAATGGCAGCAAAAGCTCTAGAAGAACTTCTTGAAAAGAAAGAAGAATACAAGAAAAAAATTCTAGAATTAGCAAATAAACCCGTGAGAAAGGTTGCATATCACTTTAATTGCCCAGATGGATTAATTTCTGCTGCTTTAGTTAAATTTCTTTTTCCAAATGAAAGGTTAGTATTTATTCCACTTGATTATGCTTTTTTCAAAGATGAAAAAATGGTTGAAGGTTTAGCGGATTCAGATTGGTTTGCAATTGTTGATTTAGAACCTTTTAATCATCAACCTGCAGAATATTTTATTGATCATCACATTTCTAATGTAAATAAGAAATTTAATGCAACTAATGTCTATTTTGTTGCAGGAGCTCCTAGTGCTGCCTACCTTATTGAAAGACTCTTTTACTCTAAATTACCTGAATATCTTAAGGAATTAGTTAGAATAAGTACAGTTACAGATACTGCAAACTATAAAATACCTGCACCTTTAGAAATAAACGAAGATCCTTCAAAAATGAGTTGGGATGAAAAAATTTGGTTCCTTCAGGATGTTTGTAAATCATCTTTTACTATCGAAGAACATGACGAACTGCTTGAGATTCTTTCATTTGAAGGTTGGAATGGATTGTTAAAAAATCACCTCATTGAGAGAGTTAAGAGACTCCGCAATAAGAGAAAAATCTCAAAAGAGATAGCTCAAAAAATTATCTTTTCTGATTTTGTAATTATAATCGACAAACCGCTTCATTATAATCTAGCATATATTGCTAGTGATCTTCAAAAAAGAGGAGCCCTTGGAGTAGGATATATAACCGTTTATCCCTCAGAGATAAAACTAAGTTTTAGATTAAGCAAAGCTCTTTCTCCTAAAGAAGTAGATAAATATCGTGTTGATTTATTAGCAAATACTATGGGGGGAGGAGGACATAAACCCGCTTCAGGAGCAGAAATGAGTAATCTTGAAGAAGCCCTTATCAAAATAAATTCTTGGGCAAAGAAAAAAGGATTAAAAATAAATACGGTTGATTTGAGAGAAAAATAAAGGAAAGATTATCCTTTCACGTTACCAATTGGCCTTACTCTAACTATTGGATGACTAATACCTGATTGTTTTAACGCCTTTACAACTTCATCTATATTTTTGTAAGCAAAACCAGCTTCTTCAGCCAATCCAGGCATTGAGGCTCCTTTTACATAAATGCCTTTTTCTCTCATTTTACTTTGGAGAAAGTCTCCTCTAATTTTTCTTTTTGCTTTGCTTCTACTCATTGTTCTTCCAGCTCCATGAGCTGTAGAACCAAAACTCACTTCCATTGCTTCTTGAGTACCAGCTAAAAGATAAGAACCAGTTTCCATTGATCCCCCTAATATAACGGGTTGTCCAATTTCTTGATATTCTTGTGGAATTTCAGGATGATGAGGTGGGAATCCTCTAGTAGCGCCTTTTCTATGAACCATTAATGTCTGTTTTTTACCATCAAGAACATGATCTTCAATTTTTGCAATGTTATGAGCAACATCATAAATAAGATCTAGTCCTAATTCATCTTCTTCTGCGTTGAAAACTTCAGTAAAAACATTTCTTACGTTGTATGTAATTATCTGCCTATTTGCATAAGCCATATTAGATGCACAACTCATAGCTGAAAAATAATTTTCACCTTCTAGGGATTTAATGGGAACACTAGCAAGTTCTTGATCTAATATAGGAATATTGTATTTTTGCATAGCATGTAAGCATGTTTTCAGATAATCAGAAGCAACTTGATGACCTAATCCTCTTGAACCACAATGAATCATAATAGTAATCTGATATGGTTTCACTATTCCTAGTTTTTCACCAATCTCTTTATCAAAAATATCTCCTGGTTGTATTACTTGGATTTCTAAATAATGATTACCAGAACCTAAAGTGCCAAGTTGATTTATACCTCTACTTTTTGCTTTTTCACTTACTTTGGATGGATCTGCATGTGGCATTTTTCCTTGACTTTCTATTCTCCTAATATCTTCTTCTCTTGCATAACCATTTTCAAGACACCACTGTGCTCCATTTTCAAGAACATTAGAAAATTCCGAACGTGATATGTTTTTAAGACGAGGATCATGACTAAGTTGGACACCGACTCCTGCGGGTACACGTCGGAAAAGTTTCTCAACTAATTCTTTGATTCGAGGTTTAACATCTCTCTCTTCAAGAGTTGTAGTAAGCATTCTAACTCCGCAATTGATATCAAAACCGACACCTCCAGGACTGATTACTCCTTCTTCCATATCCATTGCTGCAACTCCACCTATAGGAAAACCATAACCAGTATGGGCATCTGGAAGTGCAATAGCATATTTCTGAATTCCAGGGAGAGTTGCAACATTTGTTATCTGTTGAATTACTCGATTTTCAATTCCTTGCTTTAGATTTGGTGTTAGAAAAAATCTTGCAGGAACTCTCATACCTTTCTTGTAAGAAGCAGGAACTTCCCATGTTGTTTCATTAATTTTCTTCATAGGAATACTTTCAGAATTCATTTTTTTCATCACAAAGAAGGAAGGAGTTTTAATAAATGTCTTGTTTTATCAGAAATTTAACAAAAAAGGATAACTTTTAACTGAGAGCATTAGTTTTGAATTGAGAAGAATGTTTGAGTATAAAATAATCGAAGATGAAGTAAAATCTGATTATGCGTTTGAGGTTACAGCTGATACATTGTCAGAGCTCTTCAAAGGGGCAGGATTAGCAACAATGGAAGCTATGGTTGTTCCAAATACCATTGAAGAAAACAAGGAATGGAGTTTTGAATTAAAAGCTCAAGATGAAAGGATGTTGCTATATGATTTCTTAAGTGAACTTATTTTTTTGAAAGATGCTGAAACTGTTCTTTTCAGTGATTTTGACATTGTAATCGAGGATAAAGGAGAATTTATTTTATCTTGCAAAGCTAAGGGAGCTGCGATCAATTGGGAAAAAGATATTCTTCTTACAGATGTAAAAGCTGTAACAATGTATGAGTTCAAAGTGGAAAAAACAAATGGAAATTGGTACTGCCACGTGATTCTAGATTTATGAATTAAGAATTTTAAAATTACTGAATTCCTCTTTGCATATTATTTGATAAACTTTATAAATCGAACTTCTTTCGTTAAGACAATTCTACTAAAAAAAAGAGGAATGAAAATGGGCGATATTGTAATTAAAGATAAATATACAATAAAAGAAGACCTACTCTATACTAAAGAATCAGAGTGGGTCAAAGAAGAAGGAGGAGGCGTCTGGTTATACGGAATTAGCAATTATGCCAGTGTAGAACTAGGAGAACTAGCTTACGTAGAACTTCCTTCCGTAGGAGACACCTTTTCTAATGCAGAATCAATGGGAATTATTGAAGCTCTAAAAGCAGTAGTGGATTTCTACGCTCCATTCGATTGCGAAGTTGTTGAAGTACATTCAGAACTAGAAGACGATGCGGCTCCTATTACCGATGATTGTTATGGTGAAGGTTGGATTCTAAGAGTTAAACCAACTAATGGAACTGATCATTTACTAAATCTCAATGATTATGTAAAACTCGTAGAAAAAATGATAGAAGAAGGTACTCATTAGAGTTTAGAGGTGAGATTTCCCCTCTCTTTTTATCAATTAATTAAAAGGTGAAAAAATGACAGAAGATTTTAAAGCGCATCCTTATCTAGCAAATGCTCAAAAAGATATAGATGGGATGCTGGAATACTTAGGAATTAAGGATATAGAAGAACTATATTCAGATATTCCTGATGAGATAAAATTCAAAGATACATTAGATATCCCCTTCTATGAAAGCGAATATGAATTAATGGAAGCTGTAAAAGCAAAATTAAGTAAAAATATAACAACAAGGGAGGTTAGGAGTTTCATAGGAGGAGGAGTATTGGATATCTATATGCCAGCGTTACAAGATGAGGTTCTGAGAAGAACAGAATTCTATAGTGGATACACACAGTATCAAGAAGAAGTCTCTCAAGGATCTTTACAAGCTTTATGGGAATATCAAAGTATGATTTGTGAACTTACTAGTATGGATGTTGCCAATGCTTCTCTTTATGATTGGGCTACAGGTGTAGGTGAAGCAGCATTAATGTGTGCTCGCAACACAAAGCGTAACAAATTCTTATATACTTCAGCTATTGGTCCAAATCGTGAAGCTGTTCTGAAGAATTATGTTACAGGTGCTAAACTTGTACTTGATGTTCTTCCTCATGATCCAACCACTGGTAAAATGGATATTGAGAAAGCTAAAAAGCTAATGGATGATACTGTTGCAGGCATATACATTGAAAATCCTAACTTCTTTGGAATTATTGAAGATGAGATTGAAGGCATTATAGCTGATGCTCATGAAAAAGGCATTAAGGTTGTTGTTGGTGCTGATATGAACTCTCTTGCACTATTAAAAGCTCCTGGAGATTATGGTGCAGATATATGTATTGGTGAAGGACAAACAATTGGTGGTGGTCCGCTAAATTTCGGTGGTCCTCTACTAGGTGTTATTTCAATGAAATATGATAAACGAGATATCAGACAAATGCCTGGACGAATTGTAGGAATCACTATTACCCAGAAAGAAGGTGAAAGGGCCTTTTGTAACACCTTGCAAACAAGAGAACAACATATCAAGCGAGAACGAGCAACTAGTAACATTTGTACAAATGAAGCATTAGTAGCTCTTAGTTGTGCTGTTCACTTAGCTCTTCTTGGAAAACAAGGATATAGAGATACAGCTGAAACTATGTATCTAAGTGCTCATTATGTTGCTTCTGAATTAGACAAAATAGGTGTTAAAAGAGTCTTTGAAAGCGAATTTTTCAACACTTTTCTGCTTGATCTAAAGATTCCTAAAGACAAAAAGAAGGAATTCACTAACTTCATGCTAGAAAGGAAAATCTTCCCTGGTCTTCCTTATTCTTTTGATGGTGAAAACTATGACTTTCTTGTAACAACTTCATACTTACTTTGCAAAGCAGACCTTGATGATTTTGTCAAGGCAATTGGAGAATGGAGGAGCTAAAAATGTACAATCAAGCAAAATATGATGAACCTTTAATCTTTGAATTGAGCAAAAAAGGAAGAAGAGCTCATCTCCCACCAAGGTGTGATTTTTCAAGAGATGATATCAATATTCCTGAAAAAATGAGAAGAACAAAATTACCAGAATTACCAGAACTTCATGAAGGAGAAGTTATGAGACATTATGTTCGTTTAGCACAAATGAATTATTGCGTTGATACTGGGATCTATCCTTTAGGTTCATGTACAATGAAATATAATCCAAAAGTCAACGAATCAATTGTAAGATCCGAAAAAATGTTGTATCTTCATCCCAATCAACCAGAAGAAACAGTTCAGGGAATTTTAGAAATAATGTATGAATTACAAGTTGCACTAGGAGATTTAGCAGGACTTCCATATACAACTTTACAAACCCCTGCAGGTGCTAGTGGAGAATATACTGGTCTTGCTCTCATAAAGGCATACCATGAAGATCATGGAGAGATGCAAAGAGATGAGATAATAGCTCCAGATTCTAGTCATGGAACTAATCCGGCAAGTACTGTTATGAATGGTATGAAGCTAATTGAAATCAAATCCAACGAAGATGGTAGAGTTAACATGGATGCATTGAAAGCTGCTGTTTCTGATAAAACTGCAGGTTTAATGCTGACTAATCCAAACACCTTAGGAATTTTTGAAAAAGATATTATCGAAATGTCTAATATTGTTAAGGAAGCAGGAGGATTACTCTATTATGATGGTGCAAACTTCAATGCAATTGTTGGAAAAATCCGCCCTGGTGATATGGGTTATGATGTGCTTCATTTCAATCTTCACAAAACCTTCTCAACACCACATGGAGGAGGAGGACCTGGTGCTGCATCAGTTAGTTGCAACAAGGTTTTAGAACCTTACTTACCAATTCCAACTATAGACTATGACAAAGATAAAGACTATTACTTCTTCAATTATAATAGACCTAAATCTATTGGTAAAATACATGGATACTATGGTAACATAGCTGTTGCGTTACGAGCATATGCATATATTGCTGCACTTGGATTCGAAGGATTACAACATACTGCAGAACAAGCGTGTCTAACCGCAAATTACGCAGTTAGAAAACTAGAAAAAATCGATGGTTTTAGATTTAGTCATGGACCTGATTTACCTAGAAAACACGAAGGAGTACTTGAAGCAGTTCCAGCGCTTAGGAATTACGATGTATCCGGGAAAGATATAGGTAAAATGATTCTTAATCACGGAATGCATGCTCCAACAGTATACTTCCCACTGATTGCACATGAAGCTTGGATGGTTGAACCAACCGAAAACGAAAACAAAGATAGCATTGATAGATACGTTGCTGCTGTTGAAGAAGAAATGGAGAAAGCAAGAAAAGATTCAGAGTATGCGCATCACGCTCCATATAATGCTGCTGTCAGTAGAGTTGACATTGGTTGGTCTGTAAAAAATCTAGTTGTATCTTATAAAATACTTAAAGAGAAATTAGAAGAAGGAGAATATGTTCCTTAATTTCTCTTTTCATTTATTTTTTTCTTCGAAGTGACATTTGAATTGGTGGATTGATAAATACACCTATAATTAGAACAATAGACATTCCTAGAATTTCTTTAAATGTTACACTGTTTATAACATTTGCAGACATCACGTCGAATACTTCGAATAAGAAGAATATAAGTAGAATCTGAACTACAAAATAAATTAGAATTGCAATAAGTGATCCACGAATAAGATAACGAAAGAGGTTTCTTTCTTTTTCATTACGAACACGACTGTAAAGAGTTTCAGAAATTAGTAAAGCAACAGCACTTAAACCTATTGCTCCAAAAATTGGAAACGCTATTAGCAGTGGAAGTGTGCTCCAATTGTTTAAATTAACTATTTCATGTAAATAATAGATGTGTGGTATTTGAGCCAAAAAAGCCATTGAAAAAACTGTTATCATACTTGGTAAAACGGCTTCTTTATCCCATATTCTGTTTCGAGTACTCATATTTATCTTCCTTTGAATATAGCTCTTTTGGAAACCTACAAAATCGTTAAGTTATAACTTTTTTGATTTCTAATTAACTTGACTCAATTTTCTGTTTCTTCGAAAGAATATCCTTTTTCTATTCTAAATTCACAAAAATTATGTCCTGTTCCATGACATTTCGTTTCTGTTACAATTGGAGGATCTTTTAGAATAAGTGCTAATCTTCCAGCTAGATAACCAGCTGTAAAATCACACAGAGTTTCATTTAGGTTAGTTTCAGATAGATTCGCTCCTGAAGCATAAGCATTCTCATAGATCCTTAATATCATCTCATCCTCGTCCTCACCTTCCTCAACTTCAGCTCCAGAGTATTCTCTTTTAAGATAGTTTGTAGGATGAGTTAGGTATTTTTGGATTATTTCTGTAGCTTTCTTCAAAGATTCAATTGGTAAAGTTTCAGATGCAAGAAGATCATATATAATATTCTTTCCTGGTCCAATAACCCCTAATTCTCTACCAGCAGAATAAAGTAATGCCCCACAGAATTTATCTCTAAATTTTAAAGACATAATTTGTTGCTGTAATGAGCTTATATGAACATAATCAACATTATTAGGTCGAAGTGCTTCAGTCATTAAAACAGAATTATAACCGTGTTGTGTGGTTTCATGTATGAACTCATAGAAGATTTGACGCCTATATTCTTCTGGAGGGATATCACCTAGAAATTTAATTTTTTTATCCGTATCTTTTATATCAAGAATCCGATAAGGAGCTTTTCCTAACTCTCTTCCTGGAAAAACTTCTATTTCAAATTCACAGTAATCATCACCAAGACCTTTGCATTTTGTTTCCATTACACTTGTTGCTGAACCAATCATAGCTTCAATAGTCCCTGCAATTTCTCCTGCAGTATAATGGCAAAGGGTTTCACCAATATTTATTGCTCCAGCACTGTTTGCAAGCTCATAAATTCTAAGAGTGGCAGTATACCCCTCTATTTGAGCTACATCACAGTGGGTTGCTTGGTATAAGGGAACAATATTATTATGACTATATAATTGAGCTAATGCAACAAGAGTTTCTTGAAAACGCTCTTCTGGTTTTACAGCACCTACTCTTGGATTAAGTACAGTAAGATAATATGGTGCAGCACCATACATCCCAAGTTCACGACCGCTTTGGTATAAAAGCTGGGGTACAAGAGGGTCAAGAGCAAGCAATGACATCATGACTTGTTGGTAAACACCAATATGGACATAATCTCCTATACTCTCTCTAACTAATTCTTGAGAGATAATGCTACTTATAGTATTTTTTGTTAAAATCATCATACTTTCTTTTCGTCTTGTGTCACGTTCTCGACTAATTATGTTTGGTAGAAGTTGAGACCAAAGTTTTTCCCTAATAACATCTTCAGTAATAAGTCCTTGTGCGATTATTTCTTCATTCATCATAACAACAGGAACACTCATTATTCCATATTTTGAAGCTATTTCTTGTTCTTCTGAAATATCAATAGTGCTTACATGAAGCATTCCCTTCATTGAAGTACCTGCAACATTTTCAACTACTCTCTCAACTTCAGGGCAAGCGAAACATGTAGGACTTGTAAAAAATAACAAACGAACTCTCTCTGCTTCTTGAAGAGTCTCTTCATCTGACATTTTATATAACCCCAGCGTATTACAATGTTGCTTTTACGATAAAAAGCTTTTCTTAAAATCCAACAAAATAAAATAGAAATATATTTGCAGAAAAGAAAAAATTTCTGAAAAGACAATTTTATAAAAATCGTAAAGATTATATATCAATGATTAGTCAACCCGCTTGAAAAATTGTTTCCAAATGTTAAGGTGAAACACAAAATGTATGGTCAAGGACAAGTCCCTGTAATTATTTTAAAAGAAGGTACCGAGAGGACAAAAGGAAGAGATGCGCAAAAAAATAATATTATGGCAGCATCAATTGTAGCTGATACAATAAAAAGCACTTTAGGACCACGCGGTATGGATAAAATGATGGTTGATAGTCTTGGTGATATTCTTATTTCCAATGACGGCGCAACACTTTTGGATGAAATCGATGTTCAGCACCCAGCTGCAAAAATGATTGTTCAAGTAGCTAAAGCTCAAGATGATGAGACTGGCGATGGAACAACTAGTTCTGTTGTACTTGCAGGTGAGCTCTTGAAAAGAGGAGCAGATCTTATTGATAAAAAAATTCATGCTTCTTTGATTGTTGAAGGTTATAAAAAAGCTGCATCTAAAGCAAATGAAATTATAAATGAACTAGCAAAGAAATTAGAACCATTTCAAGATGATAACAAGCTCCTTCATCAAATTGCTGAAACCTCATTGCATAGCAAAGCAGTTCATGCAGCTAAAGAAAAAGTTGCTAAAATTGCTGTAGATAGTGTAAAAAAGGTTGCTGACGAAGAGAATGGAGAGTATACCGTAGATCTAGATAATGTTAAAATTCTGCAAAAAGTAGGAAAAAATCTCTCTGAATCTGAACTAATTGAAGGTGTGATTGTTGACAAAGAAGTAGTACATCCAGGTATGCCAAAGTCATTAAAAAACGCTAAAATTATGCTTTTGAATCACAATATAGAAGTTCAGAAAGGGGAATGGGATAGAGAGATTAGAATCAACGATCCTTTGGAAATGAAATCTTTCTTAGATAATGAAGAACAGATTCTAAAAGATATGGTTGAACAAATAGTTGCACTTGACGTTAATGTTTTAGTTTGTCAGAAAGGCATAGATGATATGGCTCAATACTTTCTAGCAAAAGAAAATATTATGGCAATCAGAAGAGTGAAGAAAAGTGATATGGAAAAACTTTCTAGAGCTACTGGTGCAAAAATTGTAACTAACCTAAAAGATGCCAAGGATGAAGATTTAGGTGAAGCTGGTTTAGTAGAAGAGGTGAAACTAGGTGATGATGAACATGTCTTTATCAAAGAATGCAAAAATCCCAAAGCAGTTTCCATAATACTGTATGGAGCTACTAAATATGTTACTGATGAAGCTGAAAGAGCATTACATGATGCACTTTGTGTAGTCAGAAATGTTGTTGAAGATAAAACCTACTTACCAGGTGGAGGAGCAATTTACACAGAACTCTCATTGCGTATAGATGAATTTGCAGATGAATTCAAAGACAAGAGACAGTTAGCTGTAAAAGCATTTTCTGATGCTTTGCTAACAATACCAACAACCCTTGCTGAAAATGCTGGAATTGATCCATTGGATGTAATAAATGAATTGAGAGCTGCTCATGCTGAAGGCAATGTTTATGCAGGATTAAACCTTTTCAAGAACGGAAAAATAGTTGATATGCTTGAAGCAGGTATTCTGGAGCCTTTAAGAGTTGTATCACAAGCAATAAAATCAGCAAGCGAAGTTGCAATCATGATAATGAGAATAGATGATGTAATTATCGCTAAATCTGAAAGAGGTATGCCGGGCGGAATGCCAGGTGGAATGCCAGGTGGAATGCCAGGTGGAATGGGCGGAATGCCACCAGGTATGATGTAAAAAACCTCTCTTATTTTTTCTTTTTTATCAGCATATTTAATTATAATAAATTCATTTTTGCTTGATGCTTGATAGAATAGAGAATTTTATTGAAAATAACAATTCTTTCTTAATATCAACATGTAGTTATAGTTGCACTCACCAAACCAGATGTTCCTATATTCAAGAAGGAACCGATATTTATTTCGCAAGTGTTCAAAATAGTATTCAGATTCAACAAATAATCCATAATCCTAAGATCGTTTTAATTATAGAAGATGAGGAAACCTCTCTCACATACTCAGGAATAGCAAAAATTGTGAAAACACATCCAAATAAGGAAAAGATGATTAAGGAGCTCTCAAAAAAAGATAAGTTAAATCCTCAAGGAATTTTTGATATTGAATTAGTGAAAATTATTCCTTTAGAAATTAATATCCCAAAAGAGAAAATAAGTTTGAAATTTCCTGAAAATAAACCTTCGATTATTAAGGAATTGTTGTTATCAATTACATCATCAATAAAAATCTGGGTGAAAGCAATTCGTCTTCCTTTCATCTCTGTGAGCATTTTAGCTGTTGCTGTAGGAGCAGCTGCAGCTTATTATGATAAAAGCACTTTTTCATGGCTATATTTCTTGTTATCAACTGTAGGTATTTTTACTTTTCATGCAAGTGCTGATCTTTTTAATGATTTTTTTGATTATATTTCTGGTACTGATGATTTAAACATCAAGAAAACTCCTTTTTCTGGGGGATCTAGAATGATTCAATATAAGTTATTTACACCTACTAGGGTTTTAACAGGAGGGATTTTTTTTCTTACAATAACGATAGGAATTGGTTTTTATCTAAATTTCTCTGTTAAAGGAAACATCATACTTTATATTGGATTAGTTGGTGCTTTTCTTGGAATTTTCTATGTTGGACTACCATTTAAATTAGCACACTTCGGTTTAGGAGAAATTGCAATTTTCATTAGTTTTGGTCCTGCGATAGTGTTTGGTTCGTACTATCTTCATACTGAAGTTTTTTCATGGTTTCCCATATTTGTTTCAGTCATAATAGGATTACTCATATCTCTTATATTGTTTGTAAATCAATTTCCAGATTTTGAAGCTGATAAAAAGGCTGGTAAACATAATTGGGTAGTTAGATTTGGGAAAAAAACATCTTCATTTATCTATGTAGCTGCTATGTCAATTGCTTATATTCTTTTAATCCTATACGTAATTTTACAAATTCTTCCATTGCTAAGTCTCATTATATTAGTTTCCTTACCTTTACCAATTAAAGCAAGTATTATTACTCTAAAAAAACATGAGAATTATTTAGAAATGATTCCCGCGTCAGCGACAACTATCTTTACCTGTCTAAATTACTCTTCTCTACTTATACTGTCCCTTATAATTTCTACTCTTCTTTAAAAACCATAAGTTTTATTCTATTTTCCTATTCTTAACAATTATTTTCCCATTTTTTATTACAGTATTAACGTGGTTTGTTCCAAATTGGTAAGGGATGTTAGCTATACTTGGCGTATCTAAAATTAATATATCAGCGTTCATTTCAAGATCTAAAGAACCAATTATATTTTCTCTGTTTAATGAAGCAGCACCACCGTATGTTGCAGCTTTTAATGCTTCTTCAGGAAGCATTTTCATCATAAAACATCCAAGACCAATAATTATCTGCATATCTAAAATATAACAATTTGGATTAAAATCAGTGGATAAAGCCACAATAGCTCCAGCATCTTTGAACATTTGGAAATTTGCGTATTGTTTTGACATAAGTACAAAAGGTGTTCCAGGTAATAAGTTTGCAACAACTCCAGCATCAGCCATGGATCTAGCAGAAACAGCTTCTGCTTTTAATAAATGATCAGCTGATGCAACTTTCATTTCAGCTGCCATTAGTGCGGCGCCAACATTATCCATCTCATCTGCATGAACTCTTAGCTTAAATCCTTGTTTTACCGATTCTTCTAAAAATACTTTAGATTCTTCTGTTGTAAAAGCTCCAAGATCAGTCCATATATCTACATATTCAGCAAGATTACTGTTTTTTATTATTGGTAAAAGCTGCATCATACTTTCTATATATTCCCATTGATTTCCCATGAAATCTTCTGGTTTAATATGACATCCTAGGAAAGTTGGTATAATATCTACAGGATGCGATGCATTCAGCTCATTAATAACTTCAAGAATTTTTATTTCAGAATCTGCATTTAGTCCATAACCTGATTTTGCTTCAATTGTTGTAGTTCCATGCAGAAGCATTTGATCAAGTCTTTCTTTACCAAGTTCAATGAGTTCTTCTTTAGTTGCATCTCGCGTTTTTTTCACAGAAAACATTATTCCTCCTCCCTTTTGAGCTACCTCCTGATATGATATTCCTTTTATTTTTAAATTAAGCTCATTAGAACGATCTCCTGCAAAAACAAGATGTGTATGAGAATCAACAAAACCTGGACATACTGTTTTACTACTACAGTCAATAATCTCATAATCTTGTCTAGTATATTCAGCTAATAATCTGGATGTTTCACCAATAGCTTCAATTTTGTTTTTATTAATTACTAAACAATCAGTCTTTTCGTTTGTGTAGATTGGTTCATATTTAGTGACATATCCCAAGAATAAATCAGATATATCAGAAAGAATAATGCCTTCTTTTTCAGTATTTAACATTGAGCTCAAAATTTAAGGCATAAACATCGTTTTTAAAGTTTGCTTCAAAAAAATAAGAAAGATGGAATAGAAAGAACATAGTTACTATTTCCAATCCAATTATCATGCTTCTTCGAATTAATCTAAACTTCCAACTTCTCTTTCAACTTCATCAAAGATCTCACAAGATTTGACTAGAGCTTCATAGCATTATGATTATGAATTCACTAGGCTTATAAGAGCTTGAAAAGAAAAATGAAACAATGTATATTCTACCAAGAGAAAGATATAAAGAGATAATACATTTATTCGATAAAAGCCGATTTATTAGTTCTTTTCGAAGTCATCTTGAATTGATTTCAGTTTCTAAAGAGGTATTTGTTGATGATATAGAAAATCCTCAATCTGCCTTAGTTATGGTAAATCAAATGGGATTTCTAGGGGGAAAAGCTAATAATAACACATTCAATAAAGCTCTATTTGACTATTTCTTTATAGAGAAAAAGGAGGAATTTATTGATCTTTACAACGGAAGCTTTTTCTTCTACGTAGAATCAGATGATTGGATAAATGCGCTTTACAAAGTTGTCCCTTATCCTTTCGCAGAGGATCGCTATTATTATGAAATTGAAGAGCTAGCAAATAAGAATTGGAGAGAAATGATACCAGAAGGTTATACAATAGAACCAATAAACTATACACTACTTGATAGAAATTATCTCAAGAATTATGACTGGATTATGGGAGTAATAGAGGAAGCTTGGTCTCCATTTGAAGAAAGGCTAAAGGAAATCAGAGGATTTTATCTTCTTAAGGGTAATGAAGAGATAGTAAGTTGGTGCACAACTGAATACCTTACACTTGAAAATGATATTGAGGTTAATATAGCAACTAGAGAGGAATATCAAAGAAAAGGTTTTGGTCTGATAGTAGGTTCTGCAACTGCAGAATATTGTCTTGCAAAGTATAAAACTGTTGGATGGCATTGTGCAAAAAGAAATATTGGTTCTATCAAAACTGCAGAAAAAATTGGTTTTAAAAGAAAATTTGAATATAGAAATATTGGGTTTACGTTAAACACAATTGATAATCTAATAATAAATGGAGATATCTATTCTGAGAAAGGGATGTTTGAGGAAGCAATAAATTATTATGAAATACTTTTAGATTTTTATGATCAAGACCTTGATGATTTTTCAAGTTCAAATTATTTCACTAAGGATAATCTATCAATTGATAAGATTCTTTTCCAAACAGCGAAATGTTTCGCTGCTATGGGCAAGGAAAAGGAAACAATACAATTTCTCGAAAAAGCAGCTAATCAAGGTTTCAAGAATTTAAAAGCCTATGAAGAAGATAAATATTTGCTATCTTTTCAGATCAAGAAAGAGAGGGATCAAATTAGAGAAAAAATAATAGAAAACCTATCTAAAGAATGAGTACCTTTTAGTATACTACAGGTATAAAAATAAATTAATGCAAAAAAAAGGAAAAATGGATTTATGGTTATATTTTAGTTCAAGCTCCCTACTTCCTTTTCAACTTCTTCTAGGATTTCACAAGATTTGACTAGAGCTTTCATAGCATTATGATCATCAAATAATGGTCTATCTTCATCCAAGAATTTTACATGTCTTCGAATAACCTCTTTAGCTTTAGTAACACCTTTGCCAAATTGAAAATCTCTTAAGTCTAAGGCTTGAGCTGCTGCCATAAATTCAATTCCTAAGACACCATAAGCATTATCTAGTATCTGGAAATTCTTGAGTGCTGTATTCATACCCATGGAAACAAAGTCTTCTTGATCAGCTGCTGCTGGGATGGATTGAATACTAGCAGGCATAGACAGAATTCTCATCTCTACGATCTGCATATCTGCGGTATATTGACTTAACATCAAACCAGACATTAATCCAGCACCTTTAGTTAAGAAGGGAGGTAATCCTACACTCAAAGCAGGATGATTTAACCTATTCATTCTTCGTTCCGACATAACGCACACCATTGTCATTGCAGCGCCAGCTAAATCCATTGGTAAGCATACAGGAGTACCTTGAAAATTAGCACCAGTTAGAGTAAGCTTCTCTTCTGTAAAGAAAACAGGATTGTCGCCAACACCGTTTAATTCTATCTCAACTTGAGATCTAGCCCAAACTAGTGTGTCATGTGCAGCTCCTAATACCTGTGGTGCAGAACGCATCGAATATGCATCTTGAACCTTAACTTTTAATTTCCCTTCATAAAGATCTCCGCCCTTGAAAAGCTTTGTTAGAGATTTTGCACATCTAACAGCTCCAGGAAAACCTCGAATTTCATGAAGTTTTGGAGTATAAGGTTTCATATTCCCCATTAAAGCTTCAATCGACATAGCGCATGCAATTTCTGCTTGTTTCATAAAACGTTCAGCGTCATAAAGCCAAATAGCACTCATTGCAGTAAGAAGGTTTGATCCATTAATTGCAGCCAAACCATCTCTTGCTTTTAAACCTGGTATTTCGATACCTGCTCTATCCATAGCTTCTTTTCCAGGCAATAATTCTCCTTTGTAAAAAGCACGACCTTCACCCATTAATAATAGAGCAATTTGCGACATAGGAGCCAAATCACCAGAAGCACCAACTGATCCTTTGCGACAAACTTCAGGAGTAACTCCTTTGTTTAGCATTTCAACAAATGTTTCTGCTATAATAGGTCTATTTCCTGAATAACCATTTGCTAAAACATTTATTCTACCTAGTATTGCTGCACGTATATGTTCTATAGGAGCAGCTTCTCCAATTCCTGCTGCATGATTGTATATCAAATACTTTTGAAATAATAAAACTTCTTCATCTGTTAGAACAACTTCTGAGAATTCTCCAATTCCAGTTGTAATCCCATACATAATTTCTTTTGCAGCAATTTTTTCTTCAAGCATTTCTCTGTTTTTTCTCATCCGTTCCATTGCATCAGGATGAATTTCCACTTTTTCGTTGTACCTTGCAACTCTAACAACATCTTCTATTGTCATTCCCTTACCAGTAATTACATAAGTCATATTGTAATCCCACAATTTTATTTTTAAAAATATATTTGATTTCCGCTTAAAATTCTTGTCCAATGTATCTAATAGATTTCATACTGTTTACATGGGAAATCAAAATCAATATATAGCGTAGCATCAAAAAATATTAGATAAATATGGGACATGAAACTGTAATTCTAGATGGAAATTCGTTAACAATAAACGATTTAGTTAGTATAACTCGTTACGGAAATTCAGTTAAAATGAGTGAAGAAGGAGTGAGAAACATTAAAGTTTCTAGGAAGATTATTGAGGGAAAATTAAATGAAAATGAAACAATTTATGGAGTTTCAACAGGTTTTGGAAAACTAGCTAATACAATCATCTCTCCATCTGAGAGAGAAACTCTTCAAAAAAATCTAATAAAATCCCACAGTATTGGATTTGGTCCTTATCTGCCTGATGAAATTGTTTTAGGTTCAATGGTTATTGAACTTAATTCCTTCTGTAGAGGTGGGAGTGGTATTCGAATTGAATTAGCTGAAATGATTGAGATATTGATTAATAATAGGATTATACCACTAGTTCCAAGCATTGGTTCGTTAGGTGCTAGTGGAGATTTGTCTCCTCTTGCATACATAGCAAGAGTTCTCATAGGAGAAGGGAAGGCTAGATACAAGAATGAAATAATAGATGGATCAGAAGTTCTTTCTAAACTCAATTTAGTACCAATAGAATTAAGTGCCAAAGAGGGAATATCTTTAATTAATGGGACTCATGTTCTTACATCTTTTGCTGCACACACTATTTTTGATTCCTTACATATTTTAGAAAATTCAGTTATTGCTGTATGTTTAACTCTAGAAGCATTTGAGGGGAATCCCAAAGCATTCTCTTCATTTATTATGAATTTACGTCCTCATAAAGGACAAATGAGATTTGCTAAAGCAGTTCTTGATGTTCTGAAGGGAAGTGAACTCCACAACATTCAATCAAAGAGAGTTCAAGATCCTTACTCAATAAGATGTTCTCCTCAAGTCCATGGGGCAATATTAGATGTTATTGAACATTGTAAAAAACTAACTGAAATTGAAATTAATTCAACTACAGATAATCCTGTAATAAACATTGAAACCTCAGAGGTAGCATCTAGTGGTAATTTTCATGGAGAACCCATAGGACTCTCAATGGATTACCTAAGTATAGCTCTAACAGATTTAGGAAACATCTCTGAGAGAAGAGTGAATCTTTTACTGGATTCATCAATATCTGGATTACCTTCATTTCTGATTAAAAAACCAGGTTTAAATTCCGGATTAATGATGCTACAGTATGCTGATGCTGCAATTTCAGCTGAAAACAAGATTTTAGCATCTCCAGCTTCAATTGATAATATTTCAGTGTCAGCTAATCAAGAAGATCATGTTTCGATGGGTCTCACAGCAAGTAAGAAAGCTTACCAAATAGCTAAAAATGTAACGCAAATGATTGCAATTGAACTTTATACTACATACCAAGCTTTAGGATTTAAAGAAAATAAAAAATTATCTGAAGCTATCCGGGATGTTTATGACTTTATAAGAAACACTATCCCCCTCTTGAAAGAAGACAAATTTCTCGATTATGATGTTAAGTGGATATTTGAAAAAATCGAAGAGCATACATTTACTAATTTAGTTAAAGAAAGAATTGGAAGTATCTTTGGTGATAATGAGTGAGATTTTCTATTATAGGCGATCTTCATGGAAGTATTTCTAATTTAAGACAGATCATTAGAAAAATACAGAAAACAGATGCACTTTTCATCACTGGAGATATTACTGGAACCATATCATATTATTTAGTTTTAAAATCGATTCTCAAAAGCAAAAAGATTTCTAGAGAGAGATATACTGAACTAGTATATAATCAATATCTTCCTCAATTTATTAAATTTCAAGTAAAATCTGCAAAAAAAATATTTAACTTACTTTCTAAAGCTAGGATCCCTGTTTTCTTTACTCATGGGAACAGTGATGCTAAGGAAGTTAGAGAAGCATTTGAAGAATATTCTGAAAATAATTCTAATTTCTTTTATCTTGGAAATTCTATAATTAGATACAAAGATTGGATAATTGTGGGTTATGGTTTTTGCTCTCCAGCTGAATATAGAACACCTTTTCAGACTCCAGGAGAAAAGAAAAAGAAAGAAATAGAAGAAGATCTAAAGAAATTAGAAATTAAAATTCAAGAAATGTTAAATGATGGAGAAAAATTTCTTTTTGGTATTTTTCACGAACCTCCAAAAGATTCCAAATTGGATTATGTAGCTCGAAAATTAAATCATGTTGGCAGTGAGTTGATAAAAAATCATGTTTCTAGAATCCCTTATAATTTCATATTTTCTGGACATGTTCATGAGTCACAAAATTATGAGATTCAGGAAAATACAATTTTTGTTAATCCCGGTTCTCTTGTTAATAGAGAATGGGCTATAGTCTATCCTGATGAAACAAGTGTTTCCCTAAAAAAAATACTTATCCCTCTCTCCATTAAAGGTCTTATTTATCGAAGTCGAGATATTTTTAAATGAATCTTTGACGATATAACCAAAAATTTAATAAACATCTTTTTTTACTGTATTTTACTCAAAAACAGTAAAAAGGAGAAATTTATGATACCTGTTGTTGATATAGATATCAAGGAATTAGAAATTGATGCAGTGAAAAAAGTTGTTGAAAGTAGATTCCTAATTGAAGGGAAAAATGCCCGTTCATTTGAAGAAAAATTTTCTAAATTCACTGGTTCTAAATTCACTACAACTGTTGTTAATGGAACAGCAGCACTTCATACAGCTCTAGTTGCTTTAGATATTGGTCCTAAAGATGAGGTAATAACAACGCCTTATACTTTTATTGCCTCCTCAAATACAATTTTACATGCTGGAGCAATACCTATTTTTGTTGATGTTGATTCTGAAACCTATAATATAGATCCTGAAAAAATAGAAGAAAATATAACAAAGAAAACTAAAGCCATAATGCCAGTACATATTTTTGGAAATCCTTGTGATATGAAAGCCCTGAAAGATATTGCAGAAGATCGAGATTTAATTATAATTGAAGATTGTGCACAAGGTCATGGTGCATTTATAGATGGTATTCATGTGGGAAACTTTGGTGAAGTTGGTTGCTATTCTTTTTATGGTACTAAGAATCTAATTGGTGGTGAAGGTGGAGCAATTACAACAAATAATGAAGAGCTTTTCGAAAAAATAAAAAGTATCAAAAACCATGGTCGGAGTCCTGCTGGAGGGTATGCACATTATTTGATAGGGTATAATTATCGTATGACTGACATGACTGCAGCTATTATGAATGTGCAAATGGATAGAGCTGAAGAAATTTTATCTAAAAGGCACAACAATGGAGATAGTTATAGAAAACGCCTAAGAGAGCTTGAAGATATTAAAGTACAAAAGATACTACCAGGTCACACTCATTCTGATTATATAATGGCTCCACTGATTGCAAAAAAAGGCATAACTCAAGAACAGATAATAGAATATCTAAAATCAAAGAATATAGGTTCACGAGCTTTCTATACAATGTTATGCTATCAACAACCTTGTTACAAAGAGTTATCTAATTGGCATCTTTCCAGAGTAATAGAGTATCCTGATTATTCAAATGTAAAATGCTCAAATGCTGAATCCATAGCTGAACTTCATTTTGAGTTACCTATGGTTACTTCTTTAAGTGATGAAAATATCGACTACATTATACAAACGTTGTTTGATTTCTTTGAAAAATAAGCTCAAACAGGTAATAACTCATAATAACGTGGATTTGTTCTTTTTTTTTATATAAATTTACTTTAGAATTAGCGAAAACCTTTTTTGAATATAAGTGTAATTAGGGTGAGTATTATGAGTGATGTAGAAGAAGAGGAATTCCCATTATACATGAGTTCAGTAAGTATAACAGAGAATGAATTTGTTGAGATAACTATAATCTACAAAGGAGAAATCAAAGATATAGACAATGTCTACTTGATAGGAAATAAGAATGATCTGAGTTCAGACATTACTGAAGCTAAGGTCTTCTTAAAAGAAAAAGGATTTTACACAATCACCTTTCCTATTTGGGAAGATTGTTCGTTCCAAGCAGTAGTAGAGAAAAAAGGAAAATACATCTATGAACCAGGGGAAGCTCATAATGCTGTTTTTAGAGGAAAAGGAGTTTTTCTTGATCTACGAAAGATTTATCATTTAACGAAGGATGTCACAAAACCTACAGAAACTAAGAAAAAGAAGAAAAAAGATGATAAAAAGAAAAAAGAAAAAGATGTGATTGACGAAGAAATTGCTCTTCCAGCTGCATATGATGAGACAAATCTGCTTTCTTTACAACCTAAGGATTTTAGAATGTTCCAGCCTGAACTAAAAAATAATCTTTTACAACTATTAGATTATCTTGCCAATGATAAAAGTCAGAAATTAATTTTAGATGGTGTTATCCTTCCGGATATAGCAAGATCTCTCAAAATTTGCATAGCTGAAGAAGGGAGAGCTTCAGTTTATGATGTTTGTTTTCCCGTTGTAGTATTTATTGAAAAAGCATTGATATTGAGTGGAATGATTCATAATCAGGTTTTAGATGATGAGAAATTTGAAAGATACAAAAAAGAAGTGGTTGAAAAAATAGCTGATATAAAGAAAACCATCAAAAGTACAGAGTTTCAAACTTCAACAGAATTAATCAAAAAAGAATATGATGATGATGTTCAAGAGCTAAAAATGAGGCTTAGAAAAGAAATTTAATCAGAAAGCATTACATTGATTCTTTTTAGGGTATATTGGTGATACCCAGTTAGTACTTTTATATAGCCATTTTTTATATCAACTAATTCCAAAGGCTCATCAAGATCTAATTCTAAACTATCTATTGTTTCTAGCTTCTGCTCAGCAGATATTATTACAATTTTAACTTCTTTAGCATTTTTTAGAACTCTTGAACTTATTTGTTGATTTCCTCTACCCAATAGAAAACCTTGACCACCTATTGGTGTAAGAATAATCTGAATACTCCGATCTTTAGACTTTTGATAAAGTGTTTCTTCATCTACATCTCTATGTTGGATTTTTCCATCTACCAGAATATCCACTCCTAGAAGCGTTTTTTCAACTTCAAGAGTTTTTAATACATGAAAAACTGTACTGCCTGTTCCTAAAACAGTAATTCCTTGTAAAATATTGAATTCTTCTTTGAGCTCTAAAGATATTGATTCATAAACTTCAATAGAATCTACTGAAGAGGATATTTTTCCACCTTGTATTAGTCCTGCTTTTTGAGGAACCATCAGATGTCCATATAATGTAGCTTGTACTTTATTTTCTCTGAAAAGGTCTTCGTTAACATCCATTATATCTTCGGGAGAGTAAGTGAGTTCTCCATTAACCATTTCATCTATGATGTCACCCAAATCTTGTGGATGATAAAGAAAACAACCACTAAACATCTTTACGCCTGATGGAATCCCTAGTACTGGGATAGTTACATCAATAATTGATGTTACATCCCTTGCAGTTCCATCTCCTCCAACAAACAGGATTAAATCAACTTCTTTCTCTAAAAAGATTTTACAAACGCTTTTTGTATCTTCTGCTGTAGTTCGAGCTTCTTCAGGTGAGTATATTTTTTCACAATCGAAAGAGAATTTCTTAATAATCTCTTCTCCCATTGGATTACCACAGTAATAGAAAATGAGAGGAAGATCTATAGGAAGAGATTCTAAAGCTTTGTTTACTCTTTCGAAAGAGTATTTCTCTCCCCCTTCAAAGAAATCCCATGCAGATTCTATTTCGTCTGTACCTTTCCATGCTTTCTTACCTCCAAGTCCAGCAATTGGATTAACAAGAAAACCTATTTTCAGCGTCACAAGGAAGAATAAAATAAGAGTTAGATTAAGTTTTCTCTCTGTAATTATTTATCAGGGGGAGGAAAATATAAATCGATTATATTTCTAAATGTAGGTTTCTTCCCGAATCTTTTTTCTACACTTTTTGTGTGTAAATAATAAGCAAAATAATAACCTGCAATTATAATCACATATCCAATTAAAGCAAGATAACCACTTAAAGCAAGAGTTGATTGTTGAGCATCTGTAAAAAACATAGGGAAAGCAAACATTGTCACAAGCCAAGTTATACCCCATATACTAAAGTTCAAAAATATATCGTAAAAACTCCATCTTCCAATAATTATGCTAAATAATATAGTTTCAAGTATTGCAATAATTATATATGCAGAACCATAATAGAGAAGGAGTTCCTTTTTGCTATAATCTGTCACAAAGAGAAGAGTGTAAAAGTCATTTTAAATTTAACTAATTGTCTTAACTTTTTTCAAATATATGAAAAATTACTTAAAAATGCAAATTTCTAAAATAAAATGCGTTTTTTTTATTTTTTTAATAATTTTTTAGGAAAAGCATATAAGTGAGGAAAGCAAAGTACTAATGCTAGAGCGTTAGAGTCGGAAATAATCCGATATTAATGATAAAAATCATACGTATTAACAATACGCATGAAGCCTGTAGGAATTATACTGCATTAGTGTAATTTGGCTCTCCCAAACATTTATAAGGGTAAAAGTTAGGGAAAAATATCACTGGTAAAAAAACCGGCTCTCAGACAGACTCTAAAGAGAGACAACCAAGTAAGTTTGGTTGTATAAAACGAAGGTGTATGAAATGAAAAGACGCAAGTTACCTCGTGGTGGTGAGGACATTATTAAAGTCCTAGATGACAGCGGTCCTATGACTCAAAAGCAAATATTAGGATCAGTTGCTCAACCTGAAAGAACCGTTCGATATGGTATTAGAAGATTATTGGAAAAAGGTATCCTTAAGAAAATGTCTAATTTGAGTGATATGAGATCAGTATTTTATTATCTTGATCCTGCGATAAGAGACAATTTCGAATTCCTCACTGAGGAAAAGGTTGAAGTTAATCAAGAAGCTTAATTGTGCTTAAGGAGCATAGGCTCCGTTATATTCTGGGAGTGTGAGGGAATTCTCCCCTCTTTTTTATTCTTTTTATATATAAAATCCACTCTATAACGCAATATATATTAAAGTGCGATTACATGCCTTATTTGTTATGAGTAATCTTTCCCCCCTAAATGAATTGAGTAACATCGAATCAGCAGCTTTATGGATGCTCACCACTATTACTGAATATGAGAAAGGTTCAGTAGATAAAAAGGAAACTTCTAGTTTAGCAAAAAAAGCTCTTAAAAGAATTAAGAAATATGTTCCTAAAGAAA
Source organism: Candidatus Thorarchaeota archaeon (assembly GCA_048883065.1). Lineage (GTDB taxonomy): Archaea > Asgardarchaeota > Heimdallarchaeia > Heimdallarchaeales > Heimdallarchaeaceae > UBA460. Next base: position 42,467 of record JBHLQZ010000002.1, read on the forward strand.
ATGAAAAAATAACTTATGAAGCTGTTTTAGATTTGTGTTTTTCATTAACCACAATTGATAGAGCTATGGGGAATTTTGAAAAATTTTATTTAGAAAGTCTCAAAGAAGAGCTAGATAAGATCGTAACTAAATAAAAAGGTAGAAAAAATGAATATCCAACCAGATTATAATTTTAAGATATTATTATTAGGACCTGCAGCGGTAGGAAAAACCAGCTTAGTTCAAAGATTTGTTCATGATAGGTTTGACAGTTCTTATCTAATGACAATTGGCATGGAACCAAGTGAAAAACTCGTAGAACTAAAAGATGGTACTAAAGTTGCTTTATCAATTTGGGATCTAGCAGGTCAGGAGAGATTTAGTTTTATAAGACATACTTTTTATAAAGGTGCAAAAGCAGCACTCTTGGTTTTTGATCTTACTCGTCAAGCAACACTTAAAGATATTCAAAATTGGAGTAAAGAGTTTGTAGATAACTGTGGAGCTAAAACAATTAAAATCCTCGTAGGTAATAAAAATGATCTAAAAAATCAAATTGCTGTATCAAATAAGGAATGTGATGAAATCAATAAGAAAGTCAAAAGTGAGATTTATATTCGAACTAGTGCTCTTACAGGAAATCATGTAGAAGAATCATTTACAAAACTAGCAGAATTATTGGTAAAACAAGCAGAAAAAACTATTTAATTGAACTCCCCTTTTTTTGATTTTTTTTGTCTACTTCGTTTTCCACTATTTCATCCAATTCTTCGTCATCAAATAATAAAATACTATCAAGCACTGATTCCAATAAAGGACGTTCTGGTGGTGCTAATAAAACCTCTTCATCACTTACAACGTCAACTTCTAGAGAAGATAAATCTGCTTTCCCTCTTACTCTTTGTGGAATTCCTCCTGATACACTGATGTTTTGGATCATATCTTTCATTGAATTTATTTCATCTTTTAAAGATGTGAAATCATCAAATTTATCCAGAAGTTTGTCTACTTTGTCTAAATCTTTTTGTGTTTTCGCTTCAAATTTTTTCCCATTCTCTGCTATTTTTGATAATTTTCCATCTGTCACTGGAGTATTCATTTGATATATATGAGATGTAGAACTATGAGATGGAGGAATTATTGTTATCTTAAAACCATCAAGAGTTCCAAATTTTTCTTTGTGATGTGATTTAATAGCTTCTAAAATTGCTTTTTCTTGGCTACCGTAATGAGAAGCTAAATCTTCCAGCATATCAAAAAAAGCCATTGGTATTGGAAGTTCAATAATTCTAGCAATCCTTTGGTTTCGTTTTTCATCAAACATTAAAGTAGCCTCTAAACTCATATTCTTCTTTAATTAAGATAGATTTCACTATTTATAGACTTTGTTTTTTTAAACTCCTTAATTCTATGATTTAAATATTTTTTATTATTTTATAGGAAACGTAAAATTAAAATTCCAATATTCTACTAAAATATAATGACAAATCAAGAACAAACAATATTTTCATGTGTAGCACATCCTGATGATGAAATTAGTTGTGTAGGAACAATGTCTAATCATGTTGACCGTGGAGATCGCGTAGTTCTAGCTTGGACAACCAGTGGAGAAATGGCTTCTCATTTCAATGGTATGGAATTCTCTGAAGTTAAAAAGATAAGAGAAGAACAAGGAAAGGAAGTTGGAGAGATAATTGGATGTGAAACTATTTTTCTTGGTTATGGAGATACTTCAGTAAGAGCTACAAGAGAAAATGCTCTAAAAATGGCTAAAGTAATTGCAGAGATTAAACCAGATGCTGTGATTACTTGGTCTATGAACACAAGACACCCCGATCATCGGGGAACAGCTCATATTATCTATGACGCAATTACTTACGCAAGAATTCCTCACATAACTGAACCTGTAGCTCCACATCGACCTCCATTACATATTCCAATGTTTTTATATTATGAAGAAGTATCGCCTTTACCTACAACATACATTGATATCAGTAAGAATTTTGAAAAGGTTAAAGAAGTCACGAAGTTATATGCTGATTTCTATAATTGGCAGATAAATGATTGGATTGATACAGTAAGAAGAGCTGATGGACTTCGTTGTGGTGTTCGTTATGCAGAAAAATTCAACGTTCTTTCTCGATTTCTTCCAGTTGAGAAGCACTTACCCATAAATAAAAGAGAACTATGAAATTCTAAAAATCATTTTAGATCCCCTCTAACATCTTATATTGCCATCTTTTATTATCCCAAGTTTATCATTCTTTAGACTTAATACCTAAGCATTCATTATAGCTATATCCAAAAAAATATCTCAAACTATGATAAACCAAAATATAACAAAATAAGAATAATATTTCCTATTTTCTATTT
>JBHLQZ010000003.1:0-39519 GCA_048883065.1 Candidatus Thorarchaeota archaeon
TATTCAATCACATAAATCTTATTACACTTAAATATGTAGTTGAAGCTTGATTATATTGTTTTAGTTTATATTTGATTCATGATTACAGAAAAAGAAATAAAATACAATAAAAGAATTATTAGTTCATATGGAAGATGAAAAACCTCCTGGAGTACTTCTGATTCATGGTCTTGGAACTAATCACAGTTCAATGGTAAAAATTGCAAATTTACTTGAAAACCAAAATTTCATTGTGGATAATGCTGATCTTCCAGGTCATAATACAACCCCTGAAGATTTAAAAAACACAGAGTGGATAGAATGGACGAATCAAACTCAAAAAAGATTAGAAAGTTTAAGAGTAAAGTCATCAAAAGTATTTATTTTAGGGGCTTCTCTAGGTAGTGTAATTTCTCTTTATTTGGCAACTAAAAATCCAGATGTTGATGGTTTAATTCTATGTTCAACAGCTCTTAAACCATTCAATTTCAAATCTTGGGTTGTATATAACTTTCATTTTATTCAACATTTCATTCGATATGTTCCACTAAACAAAATTGTGTCTATGTACCTTGGAATTCCAAAGGATTGGAAAAGATATGAGAAACTTCCTGTAAGTAGTTTGATTCAAGGAGCTAAACTTCTGAAAGAACTACGAAAAAGGATAAAACAAGTAAAACAACCAATATTAATAATACAAGCAAAGAATGATCGTATTATCAATCTTCGAGGAAGGAAACAAGTATTTAATGCCGTTAGTTCTGTAGATAAAACCTTAGTAGAGCTCCTAGGAGGTGGTCATGTTATTATGTCTGATGAGAATTGCCAACAAGCTTTTGACAAAATCACAAAATGGCTACAAGAAAGAAGTTCGGATTTAGGTTAATCTTATTACAAATTTATTTAGCTATGTATATAAGAACCCAATTTTATTTGGTCTTTATGAACAGTCAATTTAATATAAAAAATATAGTGATTAAAGATTTTGATCCATTATCTTCTACAGCAGAGGAATGGAAATTATATCATGAATTTAGAAAGATAAGGCATGAAGAAGTAAATCCAGATGATCCTTATATTGACAATGAAACTGCTGAGAAGAATATAAAAACATCAATGGCTCATCCTGAAGTCGATTTTTTCTTATATTCTATAATTGATATTATAAAAAATAAACAAATTGGAACAGTGAGTTGCATTCTTATTAAAAAAACAGCAGCTTCATATGAGGGAAATAAGCATTTGATTCAATTTGATATGTCTATTTTAGCACCATATCGTCGTAAAGGAATAGGAACAAAAGCTTTGAAATTTATTTACGATTTTGCCATCGAAAATAATAAAACCACTCTTATAACTGGATCTGATGAAGGCGATGGGAAGAAATTCTTAGAAATCATTGGAGCCCAAACAGCTTTGACTGGTGTTGAAAATAGATTGAATCTTGAGGAAGTTGATTGGGAAATGGTATCACAATGGGAAAAAGAAGGACTTGATAGGTCACCTAAAACAAAATTACAATTCTTTTATACTATTCCAGAAAATATTATTGAGAAATATAGTGAAATTTACACTGAAACCAATAATCAACAACCTCTAGGTGATCTTGATGTTGGCGATATTATTTTCACACCTGAAACATTACGTCAAATGGAGAAAAGACATAAAGATTTAGGCAGAAAACAATTGACATATATTACTATTGAACAAGATGGTGAAATATCTGGGCTTACAGAGATGATTTATAGACCAGAAAGAGATTATATTATTGAACAACTTCTTACTGGAGTTAAAGATAAACATCGAGGTCGAGGATTGGGAAAATGGTTAAAGGCTACGATGTTATTAAGGATTAAAGAAGAATTCCCAAATGTCAAGATTGTTTCAACAGGTAATGCAACAACAAATGCGCCTATGCTTTCTATAAATGATCGATTAGGATTTAAGGTACACAAAGAAAGTATGACTGGTCAACTGACAGTTGAGACTCTAGGTAAGTACCTTGAATCAAAATAAACTCCACTTACTTTCTTTTTTTCCGCTTGAATGAAGTCTTTATAATTTTCCATTTTGGTAAAAATGCTCCTGTAGTTTTTTGATATTCAATATATGAATCCCCAAATCTTTTTACTAAATCTTTTTCTTCAAAATATTGAATTGTGGGAACATAAATAATAATGAATACTGTCATAATTAAAACCATAAACCAAGAATTAACCACCAATCCGAATGCAGGAAACATTGGCATTTCACCAGTTGTTTGTGGGTGTCTGATATATCTGTAGATTCCACCATACATCTCAGTATCTTTAGAAGGAGTAAGTGTTTCCTTTCCAGCATCTAATACTCCTTTTAATACAATTATTCCTCCTGGAATAAAAATTAACATTGATACTACTATTCCAATCCACCATTTGGAAAAAATTTTCCAATCAAGATTTTCAATTGGAAACCAAATCCAAAGAATCATTGTTATTAATGTAATTCCTTCAAATATTGAACCAGCAATTCGAAGATTTCTGCACTCTATCCAGATTTCTTTTCCTTTTTTTTCCCCCCTAATAGCAGGCATAACACTAAAAGCATATAGAATTGAAAAAATTAGCATTGAAAAAATTAGAATAGTTAAATTAATCCATTCATACATAACTTAAAGGTATAGTTTGATTAGATAAATGTATTGAACATTTTAGCCTTGAATTAAGGTTACTTTCTTGTTAGTGCAATTTATAATGGCTTAAATCTTATTAAAAGTGGAGATTTAGAAAAAGTAGAAGAAATGAAAAAAGCAGAACCAGTAGAAAAAGAATAAAAGCTCTCTCTTTCCTTTTTTTATCTTTCATTTTCCAAATCAGTACTAATTTTATTATTTTTTTTATTTCTTATTAGATAATAAACTAAGTAGATTAAAGCTAATCCAACTACTACTATGATCGATGTTGTAATAAAAACCCAATCTACCCCAAATTTGTTCCAAATGGGTAACATACTTACTGTTGAAATAGAACGTGAGCAGGAAACGTAAAATCCTAAAGCTCCAAGTGCCATACCTCTTTCCGCTATTTTAGATTCTCTTGTTGTTCCTGTATTAGCTCCAAGATAGCTTGTCAGACTACTTGCACTGTATAACATGTAAACAATGATTAACCAAGGTAAAGCATCAATAAAAACCATCAAGATTAGCATTGTTGAAGAAAAAAGAAGAGTGAAAAAGATTGGTATTTTATATCCTATCTTGTCAACAAGCCTTCCCATGTATGGCTTAAAGAATAATAATACTCCTGCACTTATCCAGAATACTTGAGCTACAACATCATCCGTGTAACCTTTTGAAACCACAAGAAAAGGGAAGAAAGCCACAACCATATACTCTAAGAAAGCGATAAATATCTGAAGTACATAAATGAAGTTTAATTTCTTCTGTCTTGTAACTTGAATTAAGGATCGAAACATTGTAAGAAATGCTTCACCAAATGCTTTTATTTTTGATTCAATTTGCAATCTGTCTTCTTTGGGGAGTACTTCCGGGATAAACAATGCTAATCCTATTACTCCAATTAATGAAATTCCAGCTCCCCACGCGAAAAGCACTCTTATTTCAGTTTGAAATTTTTTTAGTAGAAGAACTGCAAGTAGTGCTCCTATAACTGAACCAATGTCTGTTCCTTGAAATACTCTACCTTGTAGTCTTCCTATATTCTCTTCTTCAATATCTCCAATATATGCAAATATATTTGGCCAGAAGCAAGACATACCAATTGCAAAAAATGTTACTGCTACTAACACAAAACCCCAATGTGTTGCTATCGACATAAAGAATAAACTTACAGTGTAGAGACTAACACCTGTTACTAAAAGAGGTTTTCTCCCAACAATCTGGGAAAAGTGACCCAAAGGCACTCTCAAAAAAATCTGATACAAATTTCTTAAAGCTAAAATAAAAGTAATTAACCAAGCTATAGTCTTTAAATCCTCTAAATGAAGCCCAATATATGACATGAAGATAATAGAAGAAAAAGCTCCAAGAATGCCTAACAAAATAGGTGAAAGACGACTACGATCATTTAGATAGAGCTGAGCTACAACAAATCTTATTGATTTTCGAAAAAAATTGTTTTCACTCAGATTATTCAAGTCCTTTTTTAGAGTCTGGAATTAAGTAAAAATATAAAGATACTGACATATGCTGTGAGAAAAAAAAGAAAAAGAAAATTGTGAAGAAATTTATCTTTTCAAGATTCCTTTTACCATTCTTCCGTGGGCTAATGCAAGAGTATTTGTCAAATGCAATGTTGCTGTCAGTAAGAAAAATCCAACTATAGGAATTAATATTAATAGAACAAACTTAACCCAAGGGGGGGCCCAATAATCGAAAACATAGTATATCCAATCATTATAATTCCCTAACAAGAGTTCTACTAAGTAAACGATTGGAAAACTAATGGCTCCTAAAGATACTGATAACAAAGTTATTACAATTGTAAAAGCTGCTATTCCGAAAGGCATAGCTGGGAACAAGAAATATAGGAAAGTTTTCCATATTCTTGAATCTCCTAAGGAATTTAGAGCTTTTCTAAAGAGTGAGCCTTCGTAGTGTGGTTTGTAGACTTTTTCTGGCATATTAATGCCAACAAGCCAATCTGTTAATAATCCCATAATGTACATTATTCTGGGAAGACTCCAGAGAAATATATACAAGAGAAAGATACCTACGATTGTAAAGACTAATCCTATAGAAACTGAAAATCCAGTTACTGCATACACAAAAAATGCAATTCCCAATGGAAAAGTTAAAAGTAGATATACCAGACTAGTATAAGTTTTTGCATTTCTATAAACACCAAAAAAAGTCGTTCTTTCAAATGGGTAATAATCATAATTGTACTCTACTTCACTTGTCATGCAGTATTTTAGTCTCCAACTAATATAAACCTAAGCAAATCAAGTTATGTTACTAAATGAAATTTACTTTCCTTTTCCAAAATTTTCTTATAGCTACATTACTACTGTACATGGGGGTATCCCATGTATCCACATTCTCCACAATCAAGTGTTCCACCGGATAAACTTGTACAACAATTAATTATGCAAGCTATACAAGCTTTTTATATTCAAGATTATGAAACTGGAATTTATTTCTTGGAACAAATACGCACTAACCTTCCAAGATATATGTATCAGCTCAATCCTCAAAACAGGGCGCTTTGTAAAGAAATAGTTAAAGTACTTCAAGATGGAAGTTTAGTTCCTGATCGTTCTTCTTCTACAGTTGCACAAGCTGCAGCTGATACACATCCAGGATTATCAGGTATTTCAGAACCTGTTTTTGAACCTCAACCTTCTGATTCTTATGAAAAACCAACAGAAGATTCTTCGACTCCACCTCCAGAAGAACCTTCAGAGACGACATATTTTCCACCTCCAGAAGAATCTCAACCTCCATTAGAACCTGTGGCAGAACCAGATATTTTCACACCTGTTGATGATGATAATGTTGTTCCTTTAGATACAATGGGATCAGATTTTATGTCAGAGTTATCCTCTGCAGTGGATGAAGTAAGAAGTAAAAAAGATAAAAAGAAGAAAAAACTTGCAGAAGATTTAACTGGGTCTATGGATGAATTAGAGGACTTTGATTTTTGATTTAAACAATTACGTCTTCTTTTCGATCTCTTACTTGAGACCAATCTTGTTTTAATATTTCTTCAACAATAAATCCAAGTTCTGTAAAACTTTCTTTTAATTTTTCTTTTAGAAGCTCTTGAGGTATTGCAGAATATATGTGTCTTAATCCACCTGTTGGTAAAATTTCTGATTCTTTGTTTATTAATCCATGTTCAATTAAGCTTTGAACTAATCTTACAACTGTAGTTCGATCTCTGCTTACTCTGTTAGAAATTTCTTTTATTGTCCTCTTCTGATTTAAAGTATAGAAATAGATGTGAATGTGCAGTGGTTTTAAACCAAATATAAATTCAAAAATTGGGCATACACAAAATTCACATTCCCAATCTTCACACGCACATTTTCGCAAACCTAACTTAATTAATTCTCCTTCCTTCATTGCCATTGTTTTACGAAAATTCTCAGGAAGGTCAATTAAGCAGCGTTGCATTTAATCTCGTTTGTGTATTCTTTTTGCACATAATAAACCTTGCGTTTTTACGAGACTATGAAAAATCATCTGTAAGCTAACTTAATCAGGGATTTTTTGCCAGTCTTGTCCAAGAAATTTATCCATAATTTTTTTCAATTCTACTAAAGTAATTTTCACTCTTTCTTTCACAATTTCTTGTGAAATCCCTAGATAAACATTCTTTAAACCACCATATGTTAAAGTCACCGTTTCTTTTTCAAGCAATCCTTGTTTAATTATCTTTTGAACGAGTCTTACAGTAGTGGTTCGATCTCGATTAACATGAGATGCTATTTCTTTTATTGTCCTCTTCTTCTTAAGTGTATAAAAGTAGATTTTTACATGTATTGGTTTCAAACCGAATAAACACTCGAAAATATCACACCTTCCTCCCTTTTCGATAACTTTTGGTAGATTAATTAAGCATTTTTCCATTTCGTTTGTGTATAAATTACACACATATTAAGTTTTTTGTTAAACGCATTGAAACAAATTTTTACAATTTTGAAATTCGAAATAACATAAAATTTAAATGGGTGTGCGAGAAATACACACAACCCATGGTGAGAGATAATGGACGATGAACTTGAGCGAATTAGAAGAGAAAAGATGCTTAGAATTATGAAAGATGATATCCCTGTAGTTGGAACTTTTCAATATGAAGAAATGGAAGAACTAAATGAACAATCATTTGATGTTTTTGTAAAACAACCAGGGATTGTTGTTATTGATTGCTGGGCTGCATGGTGTGCTCCTTGCAGAAGTATGGAACCTATTATGAAGCAATTAGCGAAAGAATGGGCAGGACAAGTTTCTATTGGAAAGCTAAATGTTGATCAATATCCACGAATTGCTATGAAATATGGGATTTCTTCAATTCCAAACTTTTTGGTATTCCAAGATGGAAAGTATCTTGGGAATGTAGTTGGTGCTGTGGGTAAGAAACCTTTTGAAAAACTATTCAAAAAAATACTCTCAGGTGAGTTGGATAAAAAAGAAGGTTATTCGTAATCTCTCTTTTCTTAATCCTCTTCACTAAGATCTATTATAGTAGCATAAACGATTTTTTCTTCAGGATTTAAGGTCATTATTTTTACTCCTTTAGTATTTCTACCAATTTCTCTAATGGTCTCAATTCTTGTTCTAATGCTAATTCCTGAATTATTTATTATAGAAATAGACTTATCTCGAGTCGGTTTTTTAGGAACAAGCATCACGGATGCTACCAATCCATTACGCGCTTCTGTTTTGATATCAATTACACCCCTCGCTCCTCTGTGTGTAAAACGATATTCTGTACATGCTGTTCTTTTACCATATCCTTTTTCAGTAATCGTTAATATTGAGTTCTCCTTTAGTTCTTTTTCATGAACTCTTGCTCCACAGATAATTTCATCTTTTGTTGTTTTAAATCTCATACCAGTTACACCTCGAGTAGCTCTCCCCATCGGTCGAACTTCCTTTTCATGAAAATGAGCTGTAAGACCATACCTTGTAGCTAGATAAATGTGGTCATATCCTGTGGTTATGAAGGCATCCACTACTTTATCATCTTCTTCTATTACGATTCCTATTATTCCTGTTTTTCTGACATTTGAAAAAGCTGAAAGATCTGTTTTCTTCACTTTACCTTTAGCAGTTACAATGAATAAGAAATAACCATCATCGAATGAATCACGATCGACTGGAACTATCTTTACTACCGATGAATCAACTGGTAAAATTGTTTTCCAAGGACTCCCTCTAGCATTTCTTCTTCTAGCTTCAGGTAATTCAAAAGCTGGAGTAGAGTGAACTTTACCATTCTCAGTTATCAATAGCAACGTACTCTTGTTTAATGTAACAATAACATCGTACAAAGAATCATTTTCTCTTAATGTTACTGCAGTCATCCCCTTCCCTCCTCTTCTCTGAGTTCTGAATTTACCTATTTCAATCGATCTTACATAGCCTTGTTTTGTTGTTGTAATCAACAAATGTCTATCATGAAGCATTTCATACATATCAGCATCTAGAGGAATATCTGCCTCATCTTTAATCTCAGTTTTTCTTTCATCTCCATACTTCTCTTTTATCTCAAGAAGCTCTTTTTTGATAACTTTCATTCTCTTTTTTTTATGAGCAAGTAAATCTCTATATTCAGCGATTTTCTTTTCTATTTCTTTTTTCTCATCAGTTATTGCTTGAACTTCCATTCTTGCTAATCTTGCTAATTGCATCGCAAGAATAGCTTTTGCTTGAGCTTCATTAAATTTAAATTTCTTCATTAGTTTTTCTTGAGCATCAGTTCTATTTTCTGATTTCTTTATAAGCGCTATAACATCATCAATGTTTTTGAGCGCAATGTATAATCCTTCAAGGATATTTAATCTCATTAAAGCTTTACTAAGATTATATTTGATTGTCTTTCGCACTACATATTCTCGATGCTCTAGGAATATGGATAAAGACCTTTTAAGATTCAATAACAAAGGTCTTCCACGAGCAAAAGCCATATTTTTTGCGTAAATTGTTCTTTGTAATTGTGTATTTTTAAATAACTGACCAATAATGACTCTTACACCTTTCTCATGGGAATAATCTTGATGAACATCAATTTCGATTCGGATTTTATCTTTAGATAAATCCCTTGCATCGGTAATTCCTCTGACCTTTTTAGAAGTAATCAATTCATGTAATTCTTCCATTAATGTACTTTTGTTAGTTAAATAAGGAAGCTCATGAACAATAATTATTGCTTGTTCATTATTATCAGTAGGTTCTTTAACCTCTATTTTAGCTCTAATAACTATTGGACCTTTGCCTGTACTTGCATAAACTGGCATTGTTCTACCATTAACAATAATACCTCCTGTTGGAAAATCAGGTCCTTTAACAATTTCTGCTAAATCTCCTACTGGAGTTTCAGGATCATTAATAAGTTGTATTGTTGCATCTATTACCTCTGTGATATTATGAGGAGGGATGTTTGAACTAAGACCAACAGCTATTCCTGAAGTGCCATTTACTAACAATAAAGGAAATTTAACAGGTAAAACTGTAGGTTCTATCTCCTCACCATCAAAATTTTCTTGAAACCTCACTATCTCAGGAATAACATCCTGAAGAAGTTCACTAGATATTCTTGATAATCGAGCTTCTGTATATCTCATAGCAGCTGGGGGAAAACCATCAATAGAACCGAAATTCCCTTGACCATCAACAACAGGATATCTCATAGAAAAAGGTTGAGCTAAACGTACTAGAGCTTCATATACTCCTCCTGCGTGAGGATGATACTTTCCAGTTACTTCTCCCACAATTCTAGCACATTTCTTATGAGGTGTACCGTGTGATAACCTCATCTGGTGCATAGCCCACAAAATCCTTCTATGAACAGGTTTAAGTCCATCCCTTGCATCAGGAATTGCTCTTTCACTTATTACATAATGAGCATATTCAGTATAAGCTTCTTCTAGAGTTTTAGCTAATGAAGCTCTATGGATCAATTCATCAATTTCATCACTGGTCATTTTTAATTCTCCAATTTAATCTTAAAGTTCTAATTCCTCAGGAAATTCATCACCTGAAATTTCGATATCTATCAATTCTTCCTCGGTTTCCTCTACTCCATTTTCTATAGTTGAAGGATCAACTCCATATTCCCTCTTATATTCTGCAGCATCTATACTGAAAACATCTTCCATAATGAATCTCTTTCTAAAGGATACATCGCTTCCCATTAGTTGTTCAAAACGTTGATCAGCAAGTGCCGCATCCTCAATTCTCAATTGTATAAGATATCGACTGTTTGGGCGCATAGCAGTAGTTTCTAACTGTTCTGCATTCATTTCTCCTAGCCCTTTATATCGTTGAACTTTGATATTCCCTGGGTCAACTTTAGCTTTTACAAGTTTCTCAATTATTTTGTCTCTTTCATCTTCTGTATAGCAATATTCATGACTTTGAGCTTCGAGTTTATCTGATTTACCCCTTGTTAGATACACTCTGAATAATGGAGGTTTTGCAACATAGATTTTTCCAACTTCTATTAACTCTCTCATATACCTGTAAAAGAATGTTAACAGAAGCGTCATAATATGAGCACCATCAACGTCTGCATCAGTTAATATTGCAATTTTACCATACCTACATTTCTCTAAATCGAAATCATCTCCTATCCCTGTACCGATAGCCATTATCATGCTTTGTATTTCTTTATTACTGAGTGCCTTAACTAACCTCGATTTGAAAACATTTAGCACCTTTCCTCTTAAGAATAAAATTTCTTGAAATTGTGTATCCCTTGCTTTAACTGCTGTTCCTCCAGCTGACAAACCTTCTACTAAGAATAATTCGCGTTTTGCTGGATCTGTTTCTCTGCATTCTATAAGCCTTCCAGGGAGTCCAACTCGTTTTTCTTTCATTCGTACAAGCTCTCTAGCTTTTCTAGCTGCAATTCTTGCCCTGCTAGCTTCAGAAGCTTTCTCGAGAATATTTTTCGCATTTTTTGTATTGATTTCCAAGTATTCTCTGAATTTGTCAATCATTACTCTTTGTATAATGCCTTCAACTTCACTATTACCAAGTTTAGTTTTAGTTTGACCTTCAAATTGTGGATCAGGATGTTTAATGCTAATAATTGCTATTAATCCCTCTCTTACATCTTCACCTCTAAGATTATCCTCTTTTGAGGATATGATATTTTTACTCTTTCCATAATCGTTTATTGCCCTTGTTAGTCCTGCTTTAAAACCTGATATGTGCGTTCCTCCTTCTGAAGTATAAATTCCATTAACAAAGCCCATTATTACTTCATTATATCCTTCAGTATAAAGGATGCTTAATTCACAAATTACACCCTCAATTGTTCTTTCAACATGAAAGACTTCTCCTTCTTTTTCAAAGATACTCCTTTTTCCAACACTTAAGTCCAGAACAAATTGTTTTATACCACCTTCGAACAGAAACTCTTGTCTTTTAGGTGGATCATATCTATCATCTGTAATTGAGAATCGAAGGTTTTTATTCAAGTAAGCCATTTCTTTTATTCTTCTTGCAATAGTATCAAAGGTAAAAGTTGTTTCAGGAAAAATTTCTGGATCTGGTTCAAAATATATATATGTACCAGTGGTTTTCATTCCCTTATTTTCTTTTGCAGTAACAGTTCCAGTAGGTTTTCCTCTAGCATATTCTTGTATGTGCTCTTTACCTTTATTGTATACTTTAACTACAAGCTTTTCAGAGAGAGCATTAACACATGCTAAACCAACACCATGTAATCCCCCTGAAACTTTGTATGCTGTTTTATCAAATTTCCCTCCAGAATGAAGTTTTGTAAATATAACTTCCAGTGTATTCTGATTGAATTTAGGATGTTTCCCTACAGGTATCCCTCTACCATCATCTAGAACTGAAATTCCACCTTCTCGATGTAAAACAATTTGTATATTACTACAAGCTCCAGCCATATATTCATCTACTGAGTTATCAACGACTTCCCAAACTAAATGATGTAATCCTTCAGGACCTGTTGTACCAATGTACATTGCAGGTCTTTTTCTAATCCCTTCAGTACCCTCTAGAACCTTAATTGTTTCAACATCATATACTGTTTTTTCTGCCTGTTTTTTACTCGATTTATCATCCATAGATATCACTAATTGAGGTTATAATTTGGTCCACATCCTTGGAACCAGATTTCTGCCGTTAAACGCTTTTAGTCGGATGTTTTTTAAGATAATTTCTCCTATAAAAAAAGATAGTTTATCCTTTAAAAATACATTGGTATACCTTATGAAAACTGCAAAAATTAACATGAAACAAAGAAAATGCCAAAAAATTTAGAAAAAAACTTTAAAATCTAATTTTTTACCCTAAAAAAACTTGAAGTTCTACTTCTTAAAAAGAAATATTATACAGTGGTTTTTTGTATTTTTTTTACAATCTCACCACAAAGAGAAGTTCTGGAAGTATCTGTAATTCGAACTTCTTCTCTTTCCCCCAGATTCCCTTCAGATAAAATAATTGGTTTGTAATAGATATTTCGTCCAAACTTAGTTCCTCTGTTGGTTTCTTTTAATATCATTACTTGACCTTCCCATCCTTCCCATTTTTTATTGTTATCAATTTGCATTTCATGAATTTTTTCAGTAATGAATCTGCTTCGTTTTTTCTTAATATCGGTGGGAATTTTATTGGGGAAATTATTTGATGCTGCAAAAGGTCTATCCCCATATTTTGAAACATTAACTATATCAAATCTATTCTTTTGAATACAATTTAGTGTTTGCTCAAAATCAAAATTAGTCTCTCCTGGAAAACCAACAATAACATCTGTTGATAGAGTAATCTCTGGGATTTTATCTCTAATTTTCTTAATTAATTGATTAAAAGTTTCAATATCATACCCTCTTTTCATAAGAGATAAAATTTTATCAGATCCACTCTGAACTGGGAGATGAAGAAATCTGTATACTCTTTGATCATTCTTCATTATTTCGAGTATTTGTTCAATTATTTCGCTAGTATATGTTGGATTCATCATACCTATTCTTATCTGAAAATCCCCATCTATTTCCAATATTTTCTCAATAAGCTCAGGAAGCGATGCACAATTGTCTTTTCCATAAACAGCTGTGTCTTGGGCTGTAACATAAAGTTCCTTTGCACCCATATCAACTGCTTTTTTTACATAATTCACTATCATTTTTGTCGGATAGCTTGTTAACCATCCTCTTGCATATTTAACTGCACAATAAGTGCAACTACCTAAACATCCTTGTGATGTAGGAACTACAGCTGTTAATGGCAGGTTTGCGAGAAACACTGGCTCTTCTGGCATCCTAGCCATTTGGTAAGCTTCTCCATTTGTAAGCTGAAGTGGCACATATTTTAGGATTGATTTGCCTAGGTTAGGGGGAGATAATATAGCATCTGGGCAAGTTCTTTTGATTCTATCTGGATTAATTTTTGGAAGGCAACCTGTAACTATTATATCCGCATCTGTCATGCTGCAATCATAGATATATTGTATTACCTTATCTTCAGTTGGGGATTTTACTGCACAAGAGTTTATTATGATTACATCAGCTTTATACTTATCAGCAACCTCTTCTCCTCTTGATTGAAGAAGAATCTGACGAATATTCTCACCTTCTCCCTGGTTTAAAGTGCAGCCAAAGTTTTTCAGATAGAAACTGAATTTCAAGGATTCACCCATTAATGAGAGTCGTGGTATTTCACTTAAAAAAGGCATTGTTTGTTGAGTTTTTTTAAAGCTATTTTAGTAGTTTTTCAACAAGTTAATAGAAACATTTTTGGATATAAATATCGAATAAGAATAAACATAGTACTGTGACAAAAGATGAGCGAATTTACTCCTACTCCTCCTATATTATTGTATATCTTTGATATAGTAGAAGGGACATTAGCAAAAGAAGGTGAAGATCAATATAGTCGTTGGATTTTATCTACTATGAATGGAGAAAAAATCTACAAAATACGAATAAATGGGTTACTAGTGGATAAATATTACAGCTCAGCAGATGAAACAAAGAAAACATTCGCATCTCTGACAATAGATGATGGAACAGATACAATTAGAATTAAAGCTTGGGAAGAAGAAGCTGATTTTCTAAACACATTCAAACAGGGAGAACATTTAGACATAATAGGGAGACCAAGGGAAAGTGAAGGTGAAATTTACCTCCTTCCTGATCAAACCATTAAAATTGAATCTTTGGATAAAGAATTGTATTTAAGGATGAAAAAGGCGAAACGATATCTGAAGAAAGGTTTATTGATTCCAACAGAAGCAGAGGTTGCACAAGTTCATGATTCTAAAGAAAAAGAACTTATTTGGTCTATAATATCTAATACTGAAGAAACAATACATTTTGATGAAATCTGTAAAAAATCAAAACTAGACAATCAAACTGTACAATCAATTATCCATGATCTAATTGATGATGGGGTTATTTATCAACCACAAAAATCACAATTTAAGAAAGTCTGATGTTAAGAATCATGCTTCAAGAAAATGAGCGTTTATCAGTTTTATTAGTTGGTCTTTCAAATCTAAACCAGAATGAGCTGAACCAAGTTTTTCTATTTCATCAGAAAGATCATTTAATCCTAGAATATATCTTATCCATAACCCTAAATCGCTTGAAACACTGTTGTCTGCTTCTACTCGATAAATATGATATTCAATGGAGAAATAAGGGATATAAGGAAGCACTTCTGCTAATTCTCTGAGTGAGTAAGCCATTCCAAAAATCTTCTTGGGTGAATTGGGATCTCGGAAAATAAAAGGAGGACTAATCGGTTTTGTAGTCACTTCCTTTATCGAATTGGTTTTTGATTTTAACATTCTAACCCCATGAAACCCAATTGTGCTGAAAGGAAATTGCTGATTTTTAAATTTTATGTATCTGAAAAGAACTTAAAATATATTTTTAAGTAAAAGCCAGTAGATGGCAAATTTATGTACGACACTAATCTTTCAATTAATAAAGAAAATGTCATTGAAGAAGATTTTTAAAAAATCAAAAATATAACTTTATTCGATTAATATGGCTGAAGCAATAGTATTATACAATTCCCGAGGTGGAAATACAAAAAAAGTAGCTGAAAAAATAGCAGAAGGCTTAGGAGCAAATATTAGTGATAGCAAAAATATACCGGATTTAAACGAATATGATCTAGTAGTCGTAGGATCATGGATGATGATGGGGAGGATTAGTTTTGGAGGTTCCCGATATCTAAAGAAATTAAAAAAAAGAGGTATCGAAGGCAAGAAAGTTGCTCTGTTCTTCACAAGTGGAGGTCCTGAAGAAGTACACTGGAAAACAGAGAACACAGAAAATCCAAGGAAATTAAAAGAAATAATGTTTGAGCAGATGGAAGGAATATTGACACGAAACAAACAAGTGACAATCCTTCAAGAAAGATATTACTGTAAAGGTGCTATCCGAATGGGAGGGGAAGTAAAAGACAATGAAGGTTGCCCAACAGACGAAGATTTAGAAAGGGCAAGATTGTTTGGAGAGAAACTAAAAGAGAAGTTATGATTTTGTTTTTTCTTTTTTTTTCTTTAAACGTAAAAAACCTAGTAAAGTTTTCAGGTTCGGAATGAGTCTGAGTGTTACCCCTTCACTATGGCCGCGACGCATCGCAGCGAACGGCTGTTCCCAAGCCCTCTCGGAACTTAGTACAAAGCCACACGTGGAAGGCCTTAACTTTCCCGACCATCTAGCACACAACTAGATGTTGTCTGACCTTACTAGGCAAAAGAATAGGAAAAAAATTATTTTTAATCTTTGCTATTGGAGAGTGAAGAATGTTGTGCATTTCATAGTTAAGCAAGAAGTCGAAATGTTTAAATTTAAATAATAAGCGGAGTCAATAAAACAGCCACGATACTCAAGCCTGGTATGAGGATAGATTGCTAATCTATTGTCGATAGACTCCGGGGTTCGAATCCCCGTCGTGGCTCCAAATTAATTATTTTTTACTTAATTAGATTTTATCGCTTAATCTTCATATTTAAAAAGAAACAAAAAGATTAGAATTTAGCATGAAACCTGAAACTATAATTGAACTAAATCATGGTGCTGGCGGTTCTCTAATGGATAAATTTCTAGAATCCTTGTTAGAGATTTACAAATTAAAATCTGTAAATGAAGGTATTGGTGTAGATGAATTAGATGATGGGGCTACAATACCCTTTTCAGATGATCTAACGCTTATTATTAGTTCAGATTCACATACAGTTGATCCTATATTCTTTCCTGGAGGAGACCTAGGATTGTTAGCAGCTGCAGGAACAATAAATGATGTAGTTATGATGGGTGCAACACCTCTAGCAATAACATGTGCAATATTAATTGAAGAGGGAACAAGTTATGAAATCGTAAAAGACATACTAACCTCTTTTGCTAGAACCTGTGAATCAAATAATGTTGCAGTTATAGCTGGAGATACAAAGGTACTACCTAAAGGACAAGTAGACAAAATATACATAAGCACAACTGGGATTGGTAAAAGGGTATCACCTAATATTATAGGTGACAATAAACTGGAAATTGGTGATAAAATTATCATAACTGGTCCAGCAGGTTTACATGGTGCTGCATTAATAGCTGGGAGAGAAGGTATCAATCTTCAAACAGACTTAAAATCAGATGTTGCTCCACTTGCTTCAATGCTTTTACATATAGTTACAACAGGTTCAATTCATGCTATGAAGGATCCTACTAGAGGTGGCTTGGGAAGCGCTTTAAACGAATTTGCTGTAAAATCGGATGTTGGGATCTTAATTAATGAACAATCTGTTCCACTTCATCCTGAAGTAAATGGAGTGTGTGAATTATTAGGGCTTGATTTATATTCAATATCATCTGAGGGAAAAGCAATTCTTTCAGTAAAATCAGACGAAGCAGAAGCAGTTTTAACACAAATAAGAAAACATCCTTTGGGTAAAGAAGCTCAAATCATTGGAGAAGTAATAGATAAATACCATGGTAAGGTTATTTTACAAACCGAGATTGGTGGTCATAGATTACTAAGAAAACCTTTAGGTGAACCAATCCCTAGAGTGTGCTAATTAAGGTCTTCGGAATGAAAGAACAAACCTGTGAAATTCTGGTATCTGGAATTGTACAAGGTATAGGTTATAGGCCTTTTGTTTATAATTTAGCAATAGAACTTGGAATAAATGGTAATGTAATGAATTTGGGCGATGCAGGAGTAAGAATACGTGCTCAAGCTAAAAAAGAGGTAATAGAGGAGTTTATAGAACAACTGAAAACAAGAAAACCAAAATTTTGTGTTTATGATTCTTTTCAAACTAAATGGGATACATTTCCTCCTGATTTCGACAAATTTGAAATATCAAAGAGCTCAATTGAAAAAAAAGGAATTGGTTTTTCGTATTTACCTCCAGATATCTCTATCTGTAATTTTTGTTTAGAAGAACTTGATTCAGATGACCCAAGACGTTCTAATTATCCATTTAATTCATGTGTAGATTGCGGACCACGTTATACAGTTATCGAAAGCATTCCTTATGATAGACCAAATACAGTAATGAAAGCATTCCCTTTTTGCTCAGAATGTAAAGATGATTATACTAACTCAAAAGATAGAAGATTTCATGCTCAAACAACATGTTGTTTGAATTGTGGTCCTATTTATTCAATCTACACAAATAGTGGAAAAAAAGTTCCAATAGCAAATCAATTAGAACTAGTTAAATTCTTAACAAAAGAAATAGAAAAAGGAAAAATAGTGGCTGTAAAAGGGATAGGAGGAACTCATTTAGCTTGTTCAACTCTAAATGATGAAACGTTATTGAAACTTCGAGAAGCGAAGGGTAGAAGAAAATACAAACCTTTCGCTATTATGGCTAAAAATCTTTCAACAATAAGTAAATTTGCTAAAATAAATTCTACAGAAGAAGAATTACTTACTAGTTTCAGAAAACCAATTGTTCTACTTAAAAGAAATGATAACTATTATCTATCAGAATGGGTAGCACCTGGTTTAAACAATATAGGTGTAATGCTTCCATATGCAGGAATTCATTATATGTTATTAAAAGAAATGAAAGAACCAACTTTGGTAATGACTAGTGCTAATCCATCTAATTATCCAATGTATGTAGAAAATCAAGAAATAATAGATAAGTTACCATACGTGGATTATTTTCTACTACACAATCGAACTATATACCAACGCAATGATGATTCTGTTATAAGAATAAACCAATTAGGAAATAACTTATCAAATAAATTTCTAAGAAGATCGAGAGGTTGGATACCTGAACCAATACTTTCACATATTGATATAGGAAGCAAAACAATTTTGGGAATTGGTGCTGAAATGCACTTGATTCCATCGCTAATGAAAGGTTCTAAAGTAATCCCTACACAACATATAGGGACAGTGACATTGATTGAAACCTATGAGTATATGTTAGATGCAATAGAACATCTTCAAAAACTATACAACACAAACATCGATGCAATAGCTTATGATCTTCATCCTCAATATCTAACTTCAACTAGTATTGATGAAATTAGTGAAAAATTTGATACTAAAGATACAACAGCATTCCAGCATCATAAGGTCCATATCGCAAGTGTAGCATTAGAAAACAGAATTAATCCTGAAGAAGATGTTATTGGAATAGCTTTGGATGGTACAGGTTATGGCTCTGATGGAAAAATATGGGGAGGAGAAATATTCAAAGGAAAAGTCTATGATTTAGAAAGAGCGGGTCATATTGAAGAATATGCACTTCCGGGAGGAGATAAAGCTGTCAAATATCCTTTACGTTCATTACTCTCATTATTGGCGCATGAATATTCTAGAGATGAGATTCTGGAAATTACAGCAAATTTGCATAATTACCTTCCAAGAGGTGAAGAAGAAGTGCAATTTGTGTTAGATCAATTGGAAAAGAGCAATTTCTCCCCTTCATTTACAACAACAAGTACTGGGAGGTTCCTTGATGCAGCAAGTACATATCTGAATGTCTGTGGAGAACAAACATATGAGGGTGAACCAGCAATAAGATTAGAAGGACATAGCTTACAAGTAAAGCAAAAAAATACGTTACCTTCAATTTCTATACCATATAAACAAAAAAACGGTAGCTATATTCTCAATGTTTCCAAAGTTTTTCCTCAAATACAAGATATACGAAATAATTACTCTTCTGCACAACTAGGTTTTGTAGTACAAGAATCTTTAGGGAAGGCTTTGGGAGAATTATGTAACGATATTTCAGAAAAAACAGGAATAGAGAAAATATTGATTTCTGGAGGAGTAAGTTTGAACAGTATTATAATTAATAGTCTAGTAAGTGAGCTAAATATCCGAAACTCGTTTTTCACAAATGAAAAAGTATCACCAGGAGATGGTGGTATCTCAGTTGGTCAAGTTTATTTATTAGCTTTGAAAAAATTAGGTTTTTTCACTAAAAATCCTTAAAATCAAACAAAATAGCATTTTAAAGCATTCCTTTTCTCGTATCTACTCACGATAAACCTTAAGAATTAGCTAGTTTTGACTTACAATGTCGCGACTTGTAACTTCTTCTAGAAGTTATATGTTAAAATAAATAAGAATCCTAAATGGAGGATTAATAAGAAATGTTCGAGTGGATAGAACTTATTTTAATGATAACTGTCCCTGGTATCATATTCATCATAATCATGGGCTTGTTCATCGATTGGGTGGATAGAAAAGTATATGCCAGAGGACAAAATAGAAAAGGTCCACCATTTCTACAACCACTTTATGACCTTGTCAAACTAACAGCTAAAGAAACGATAATTCCAGAAGGTGTGAGTAAGTTCTGGATGACAGTCTTACCAATACTTTACATTGCTACAGCTCTTACTGGAGCTCTTATGATACCAATCGTCGTACTTAATCTTGATGGCCTTGTAGCAGGCTTTGCATCATTTAAGTTCGATGTTTTCTTTGTTCTACTTGTTTTACTAGGATATGGATTACTCATCTATTTCTTAGGATATATAACAAAGAATCCTTTTGCTCAAACTGGTGCAACAAGATCATTACTACAGGTTTTAAGTTTCGAAATTCCCCTTGGATTCTGCCTTCTTGTACCTATACTTATTGTTGGTATAGGAGAACCAAACGCAGAATTCAGTTTAGCATACATTAGCACAAATCTATTTCCAAAAGTAGGAGATAATCCATGGTTTATAATTGGACTAGTAATAGCAATTGTTATCTCAATTATTGTGTTAATGGCTGAACTAGAGGAATTTCCGTTCGATTCCCCAACAGCACACACAGAACTAGCTGATGGTTGGTTGGTTGAATATGGTGGATGGAGATATGCTTTGATTCATCTCGGTGAAAGAATAGGTGCATTTTTCATTGGCGGACTAATCGTAACTTTGTTCCTTGGAGGACCACATGTTGGTCTTCAATTAACAAATATAGTTAACTTTCCTGCCTTATATGGTCTATTGAATCTAATTTTCTTCTTAATTAAACTAATACTTGTAATAATCGTAATGTCTTTCTTACGTACAATTATCTCTCGTATTAGAATAGATCAGACTGTAAGATTAGCTTGGAAATATATTTTACCTTTTGCTATAATTGCACTAATTCTAACAATAGGTTTTCAACTAATAGGAGTGTAAAAAAATGGAACAATGGTATTTCGCATTACTAATTGATTTAGCCGTTTCACTTCTGGTTGTGCTACTTGTTTGGTTGATAAGTAAAAGAGTAAGAAAGATACTCGGAACTCAACCACCTACTCAGAGTGAGATGAAAAAAGATCTATTCTCTAGTGGTGAAGGTTCAATAAAAGCAGAACCTAGAAAAGTCTTCATTGATACATACATCTTCATAGCTTTCTTTGTACTCTTTGATGTATCTGTGTTTATCCTTGCAACAGCTTTCTTTGTTTCAGGAAACACAATAATTGCTGCTTTGATTTATGCTGGTATTGTACTTATTACTCTGCTAGTAGCAGTTAAAAAGAAATATCCCAGAGAAGCTATGGATCCGATCTATGAAGGAGGTTCAGAACTATGAGTGGAATAACAATTGGAATTTATATACTAATGATAGCAGCTATTGTAGCAGCTATTTTTGCTCTAGAATACAAGAATTTGATGGTTTCAGTGATAAGCTTAATTGCTATGAATCTCTTCGTATGGGGAGTGTTGCTTATCTTTGATGCTATTTTACTTGCTTGGGTACAGTTGATAGTATATGGTGGTGGATTAACCGCACTATTTATTGTAGTAGTAGCTTTGACAGAAAGACAACTGGATGAAACATTTGATTGGCGAAGAACAGTAATTGCTTTATCTGTAATTGCTATTATTGTTGGTGTGCTAATTTGGGCTATTATCGCATACGATATAACCTCAATTACAGCAACTTGGTCAGAAGGCATATTCAGTAATATGTGGGAAGAAAGAACTCCAGATATAATTCTACAAGGAATTATCTTCTTCACAACTTCTATTGCAATAGGTGTACTGTTCTTACAACATAAAAAGAAGAAAGTTAAGGAGGAGACTAAAGCATGATAGATCAAGTACTTCTTCTGATTTTCGCATTAATCTTATTCGGTGTAGGATTATATGCTCTACTAGGTAAAAGAAACATAATCAAGATACTTATGGGTATAGAAATAATGACAATTTCAGTCAATGTTGTGTTTATTGCCCTTGGTACAGATCTCGCTGGAAACTTTACAAAATTTGCACAAATCTTTCCTTTGATTTCATTAGCTGTAGGAGCTGCAGTTATGGCACTTGGACTAGCAATTGTTATCAATAACTATCGTCACGCGAAAGGTGTGGATAGTGATGAAATGGCTACATTGAAGAGGTGATAATGATGGAAACAATATTCATATTAACAATAATTACCGTCATTGCACCATTAATTGGAGCTTTTCTATCGTTATTACTAAAGAAATGGACATCAGTCAGAGATATTTTTAGTGTACTAACTATTGCAATCTCCGCAATTGCAGCTATTATAATATTTGCGCTATTTGCTGCAACTGATGGAACTCCACAGACTAACGACTTTAATTGGCTTACTTGGTCAGCTAGTACTGATATTAGTTCAAGTACAAATCTGATACAATCAGGATTTTATCTTGATTCTCTATCTGTCTTGATGGCACTCATTGTGTCTATATTGAGTATGCTAATAGCATTCTTCTCACTAGAATATATGGGTGAAGATAAACATAGAACTAGATATTGGTTCTTCATGCAGTTGTTTGTTGGTGGTATGTTATTACTAGTTCTTGCACATGATATGATCTTCCTTTTCCTTGGATGGGAAATTGTTGGCTTATGTTCATGTTTCTTAATAGCACATTATTACATGAAAAAAGGCGAAGAAGGAAGAAAACCAGCACTCAGTGGTATCAAAGCTTTAATTGTAACAGGAATTGGAGATGTAGGATTTCTAGCATTCCTATCTTGGACTTATTTAACAACAAATAGTTTGTTAGTTGATGATCTTAAAGTTGGAAGCAATGCTATAATAATGAGTATCTTGTTACTACTTGCTCCATTAACTAAATCAGCACAATTCCCACTCCAATCATGGTTAAGTGCTGGTGATACTGTTGATATTGACGCAATGCAAGGTCCAACAACTGTTTCAGCATTAATACACGCAGCAACAATGGTTAAAGCCGGTGTTTATTTAGTAGCCCGATTCAGTCCTTTGTGGGACGTTGATTTCTTCTACATAGTATTAATGATACTTGCTGGAATATCAACTGTTGGAGCAGCTATTGGTGCATTAGTTACGACTGATATAAAGAGAGTTTTAGCCTATAGTACAATCTCTCAATTGAGTTATATGTTCTTAGCATTTACACTGAGAGAAACCAATGATGGTCTTCTAGCTGGACAATTACACTTATTCTCTCACTCAATCTTCAAAGCTTTACTCTTCTTGTCTGCGGGTGCAATAATTCACTCTGTAGCTGAAGAGAGAGATATGAAAAAGATGGGTGGATTGCGTAAAGAATTACCATGGGTTTATGGATTTATGCTTGTAGGTGTAATAGGATTAATGGGAGTACCTATTATCTCAAATGGTGGGTATTCAAAAGAATTAATCATAAGTACAGCATTTGAACAAGGAAATTGGTTTGTTGTCGTAGTAACTGTTCTTACAGCTTTCTTAACAGCTCTTTATGCAACTAGGATGTTCTTAATGATTTTCCATGGTGAAAATCGTGGTGCTCACATACATAAACCAAAATATGTTATGAGAATCACTATAGGAATACTCGCTGTTCTAGTATTCGCAACTGGTTTCATTATTGAAGGACCATTGCATAATTTCCTAACAGGACATCATGATACATATAGATTATTCCCAGATCCGTTCCCATACTTGGCATTCTTTGTTGCTCTTGGTGCAATAATCTTGGGATTTGGACTTGCATATCTATTATACGGTAAAGGACAAACTGAAGTAAGCTTTATTGAAAACAACAAAGTGTTCAAAGCTTGTCGAACTTATGTTGCTGAAGGCTTCTATATGGATCACTTCTATAATGCAGTATTCGTTAAACCTGTTTTCTGGATTGGAAAGCAAATTTCCTACCTAAAGACTGGTAAGATTAACTGGAACATGGTACTTGGTTCTCTAGTGGCGATAGCAGCCATTGTTGTATTGGTGGTGATTGTCTAATGAACTATCTATCTTTAATACTGATAATACCACTTGCAGGTGCTGGTCTATTAGCTTTATTTGAACAATTCAAGAAGCTACTGAGCAAGATAAAGATATGTTCTGATTGTTTGAATCATATTTTAGCAAATGTAATTGCACTAGGTGTATTCATACTTGCTGTATTATCCATCTTCATTGGTGATCTTCGAACTTTGTTTGCATTACAAGATGGTTTGCTTGAATATGGTTTGGTACAAGCTATACTCATTACTATCTTTAGCTTCCTTGTCTGGATGGCAGTACTTTTCAGTGTTGACTACATGAAAGGAAAGGAAGGATTAGGTTTCTATTACGCTCTAATTCTAACACTACTCAGTGGTTTAAGCACAGTTGTTATGGCAGATAATTTTTTCACTCTCTTCATTGGTTGGGAAATGTTTGCTTTAAGTGCTTATACACTAGTTGCATTTGAACGTATGAAAAGAGGCGCAGTAGAAGCATCTCTGAAATACTTCATCATGTCTACCGCTGGAAGCTTACTCGTCTTGTTAGGCACAGCATTAACTTATGGTGTTTTTGGAACCTTGAACTTTGAAGATCTTCGTGGATTGTCTATGACAAGTAATCCATTAACAGGCGTAATAATTGCTATCTTTGTAGTAGGCTTTGGTGTAACAGCTGCAATGTTGTTCCTAAATGCTTGGTTACCCGATGCACACTCTCATGCACCTTCTACAATCTCAGCATTGCTTTCTGGAATTGTTGTTAAAGCAGGAGCTTATGGTATTTACAGAACCATATTCTGGGCATTTGGTGATTCGGATGTCATGCTAGGCAGTAGCTCTGTATTCATTGCATGGTTAGGAATACTAACTATGTTTGAAGGTAATTTCCTAGTATTTGCTCAGTTCTGGAGAAAAGATATAATAGATTTCAAAAGAATACTTGCATACTCAACTACAGTTCATCTTGGATATGTTGTACTAGGAATAGGTGCTGGTACTGAACTTGGCATTAGTGCTTCTGTATTCCATATACTTACTCATTCATTGGGTAAAGGGGCTCTCTTTTTGCTCAGTGGAACTTTGATTGCTGCAATTGGATCAAGAGATATCCGAGACATGAAAGGTCTAGGAAGAAGATCACCTATTGTGGGTGTAGTTCTTACTGTAGGTCTTTTATCTCTTGGAGGTATTCCAATTACTGGAGGTTTCATGTCAAAACTTTTAGTAATCCTCTCTACATTTGATGGACTACACAGTAATGCTATGAATATAATTTTAGTAATTCTAGCTATTCTAAACTCACTATTAGCCCTTGGTGGTTACTTATACATACTGAAAATCATTGTATTTGATCCACCTGAAGACAAAGCAGAGGATAAACTTAAAGTACCAATTTATGAAGCAATACCCCTAATTTTAATGGTGGTCATCATCATAATCATAGGTGTATGGCCAACAGGAGTATTTGACAAGATAGTAGAAGCTATAGCAAGTCTTTGGTAATCTTTTCTTTTTTTTCTTTCTTTTCTTTTCTTGTATTTTATTCTAATTAACTCCCATATCTTTCTCTTTATCTAGCTACTGGATTCTTAGTAATTTTTTTATAGAAATAGTACCAGAAACAAATATGGTTTTGGAGATAATAACAGGTATATATTCTCTTACAGTGGGTATTTCTTTAATAGGATTCTGGGCTGTTTTTTATTTAAGAAAGGAGTTAAACATTTTCATAGAAAATTCTCTAGAAAGATTTTTTCATATCCTAGCTGAAATAATAATTTCAATTTTAGCTTTAATAAGTGGAATAGCTATTCTAGCTAATCAATCTTGGGGATTATTTATTTACATCTTAACAATGGGTTTTCTGATTTATGCATCCATAAATGCAATTGGTATTTATGGAAAGAAAAAAATTTGGTGGTTAGTTATCCTGTTAGCAGTAGTTGCACTAATGTCTACAGCACTTGTGATAGTAAATATGATTATCATGTTCTAACAAAAAATGAAATAAAAAATAGGAAAAAAAAAGAGATTATTCTTCTACGGGAATTTCTTTTTTCTCTACACCAATTAAATCTTCTTTAAGTTTCCCTAATAATGTTGCAACAGCTGCTACTATGTTCTCTGGTCTTGGAGGGCAACCATAAACCCATGCATCTATTGGTATTGCATGATCAATTCCTCCTAGAACAAAGGGGCATTCCTGAAATACTCCTCCAGATGTACAGCAATTTCCTACTGCAACAACAAATTTAGGTAATGGCATTTGTTCATATACACGTTTTACTCTTTCTGCAACTTGTGCTGTCACAGGTCCAGTTATTACTAAAACATCTGCTTGTCTTGGAGTTCCTCTAAGGACTATCCCATATTGCTCAAGATCATGTCTAGGAGTTAGAGCGTCAACGATTTCAATATCACAACCATTACATCCTCCAGCGTTCATATGTATGATCCATGGGGATCTTAAAGCACAATTTACTCCAAATTTCTTTAACCAACCCATTTTTTTCAACTCCTATACTCCTCAATTTTTTTTATGAGCCTACCACCTTCTTCAACAAGTTCTTTTAGTTTTTTATCGGCTTTTTCTCCTTTGAAACTACCTTTTGCACAAATCATCTCATAGTCTTGCCTGACATTAAAAGTAAAAAGTGAATTTGATAAAGATGGATCTCTATCTATATGAATCGCATCCTTGGGGCAGTATGTTTGACAATGACCACACCACATACATTGAGCTCTTTGTAACCAAATCATTCCATTATCTTTATCATCTTTCTCCATACCTAAACAATGAGTTGGACAGACATTTACACAAGTACCGCACATTATGCATCTATCTTCTATTATTCTAGGTATTGTTCTCACATCTTCTGGAGGTGGGTTTTCTGCTATTCTTTTTAGAACATGTTTTGTTACAGGTCCTCTGGCTTGGTTCTTAAGTGCTTCTCCGCCCATTACTAATACTTTCTTCATTTTTTATTCACCTCAGAAAAAAGGTCTATTATACCTCTTTGCTTTAATTGCTTTTTTAGCAAATTCATCTTGATGCATAACCATTTTTTCACCTGTTTTATCATTAATAATCATAACCCTATTTGTACAAGAGAAACATGGATCGTAGCTTCGTAAAATTACAGGCATATCTGCAATGTATTCGCCATCCATTCTTTTTAAAGAGGCATCAATATTACCTAAAGATGGTGCTCTGATCTTATATCGCTCTGGTTTATCCGTACCATTTGCTATACCATAATGGATGTCTTCACCTCTGGGGGCTTCAGCTCGAGTCATATAACTTCCTTCTGGAATTCTAGGTTTAACTCTAAGTAATAATTCACCTTGAGTAGATTCTAGTCTATCAAGAACTTGATTACATATTCGAAGAGATTCCAAGGTTTCATCTACTCTTACTAAAGTTGTTGCTAAAATATCTCCTTCAGTATAATAAACCATATTCCAGTCAATTTTATCATATAACTCATAAGGATAAGATTTCCTAACATCAAATGGGAGTCCTGATCCTCTTCCTGTTGGGCCATTAGGTGTTGTTTTCTTAGCATCTTCTTTTGTAAGAATTCCAACATTTTCTAATCTATTTCTTATTGATGCTTCTTCAGTGAAAACCTTTCTGTGATATTCAACTTTTTTAATAAGTTCATTAATACGTGGTTTTGCTCTTTTAATTTTCTCTGGAGGTATATCTCTTTTTACACCACCAGGGAGCATTAATGCTGGATTAACTCTGTTTCCACTGAAATCTTCTACTATGTCCATTATAATTTCACGATCCCTCCATGTAATATGTAACATAGTATCAAAACCTGCATCATGAGCTAAGATTCCATACCATAGAATATGAGAATGAACACGTTCTGCTTCTAAACTAAACATTCGTATTAATCTTGCTCTTTCAGAAATCTGATCTTCAACTCCTGCTAATCTATCAACTACACGAACATAGACATTTTGATGAACAGCACTACAAATACCACAAGCTCTTGGAACAAGCATTGTATTTTGCCTCCAAGTTCTAGCTTCCATAGCTTTTTCAATTCCTCGAAGATTGAAACCAATACGAATATTTGCCTCAACAACCCTTTCTCCTTTAACATGAATGATGAAGTGAGCTGGTTCTTCAGCCCAAGGGTGCTGTGGTCCAATAAAGATGTGATGATCCGCATCAGCTGGTGCATCACTTCCATCTGTTAATGTTCTAAATCTAGATCTATACGCTTCTGTCATTTTTAATCCTCCTTTGATATTTTCAAGGTTATATCTCTCAATTGTTCCCATGTGTATTCCTTTCGCAAAGGTCTTACGTCATCAGGCCATTTCTCTGGTAATATTAATCTCTGTAAGAATGGGTGATTTTCAAAGTAAATACCAAAGAAATCATACACTTC
Organism: Candidatus Thorarchaeota archaeon; assembly: GCA_048883065.1. Taxonomy (GTDB): domain Archaea; phylum Asgardarchaeota; class Heimdallarchaeia; order Heimdallarchaeales; family Heimdallarchaeaceae; genus UBA460. The sequence goes on from JBHLQZ010000003.1 coordinate 27,726, forward strand.
TCGCTCATAGTAGTCTGCTGCAACAAAGAAATCTATCATACTAGGGGTCTTTGGATTCTTTTTGTCTATCTTAGTTACTATAAAATTAATTGGCACTTCCCTAAATTCTTCTTCTATCCTGTGTTGGATATGATAACAGACCTGAAATTCTTCTTCTTTTTCAATTCCAGATATTGTAGTTAAATGATATATCCCAGCATCTTCGTGAAGAATTTTCATCAGATTGTAAGCATTTGTTGCTGTAGAATGGACATCAAAATGTCCTTCTTCAACCTTAATAATTTCTTCTACGAGATTTTCTGGCAAAGTAATATTTAAAATTCCTTCTAATTCCTTGAGTACTTCGCTCATAAGAACTCCTCTTTAACGATTTATTTAACTCATTTTTAAGTTATTCAAAAATGTTATGCTGTGGCGATATAATTTATTTTCTTGAAAAACTTACTTAAAATCAAGAATTAATCTTTCTTAATAAGGATGTAATCATTTCCTTTGATTTTATCTGGTATCTCTTGTAAATACCATCCTCTTGCTTGGAGAACAAGAAGATAAGCTATCATATTTGGTTTTATGCTGTAATTTTTATAATTAAGTATTTCATCTGAAATCCACTCCCCTTCCTGTTCTTTAAGATTTAACCACTCATTAATTGACAGAATTCTGCCTGTATATACAACACCAAAGGATTTTTCTAGTATTTCTGGAATTAATTGAATGGATTCTCCAACTAGCACTTCATCACTCTTTTCTTGGTTTTCAAAAATATTACTCAGAACTGCAGTTTTTGTTTCAAAGCTATTCGATATTTTTGGTTTTATTGGAGTAAAGGTCTCAAAATCGGGGAACACAGCTTTTTCTTCACATAAATAAACCTTTTCCATAACTACTCTGAATTTATATCCTCTTGATGAAAGTAGAAGTAAATATGCAGCATCTATGTTTTTTAGTTTATAGTTGCGTTTTAAAATTTGAATGCCCTCAAATGCACTCAATTTTTTTTTCGCTTCACCAAAACACTCGTTGTTATCTATAATATCAGGAATTACTTGTGCTAGATTATTTATGAAGTATTGATTAGTTTTGGTAGAGAAATCAATGAAAATTCTCAAAATTTGCGCATTTACGTCTTTTTCGTGAAACACCATATAAATAAGATTTTATTATATAATATATTTAACTTGTTCGGATTTATGCAACAAAAAATAATAAATTAATTTAGCTATTGAGTATCTCTTCCCACAATTTTAGGTCTTCTTTTGCTTGTTCAGGATCTAATTTTGAGATTATAAAACCAGTATGAACTAATACATAGTCTCCTATATCTAAAGCTTCTTCAAGAAGTGAAGTGTCAGCTTCACGTTTAACACCAGTAATATCAACCATAACCCTTTTTTCACTGATTAATTCACAAACTAGACCTGGAATAGCTAAACACATTGTTCTCAATTCTCACTTTCTTTATGATTAATTAACTCTTTTTATTTTGCAATAATTACTCCCAAACTATCTCTTCATAAGTTGCAGCTACATTACAAGTACCTTCATGACTAATCATGCATGCACCAATAGGGTGATCTGGCCTGCAAGCTTTGTTGAAAAGTTTGCATTGATATGGTTTAGATTTACCAATTAAGATTTCGTCACAAATACATCCACCATGCAAGTCTACAGAGGTAAGTTCTGGAACATCATATTTTTTCTTAGCGTCAATGTGGGCATACTTATCACGAATTTCGTGCCCCGTCATTGGAAAAACACCAAGTCCCCTCCATCGTGCATCAGATACAATATAAGCATCATCCAAGGTTCTAAGAGCTGCAGTATTTCCTTCATGTCTAACCCATCGACCGTAGGTATTGTCAACAATTGGTCTTTCTTCGTCTATTTGCTTAATTAGCGAAAGAATTCCCATAAGAATATCAACAGGTTCAAAACCAGCAATAGCGACTGGGAAATTATATTTTTCTGTGATAAATTCGTAAGGTTTTATTCCTATAATCGTAGAAACATGCCCTGGTGCTAGATACCCTTGGAATTCTATGTCCTCCCTTTGAAGAAGTAATTCCATAGCTGGAGGAATCACTTTGTGGGAAGAATAAATGCTAAAATTAGGTAAATTAGTTCGAATAACTTCAGCTGCAGTAACACAAGAAGTTGTTTCAAATCCTACACTAAAGAAGATTATATCTTTATCTAGGTTTTTTTCTGCTAATTTTATCGCATCTGATACTCCATAAACAACATGTACATCAACTCCTCTTCCTTGTGCTTGATAAAGTGATTCTGTAGAACCAGGAACTCTCATCATATCGCCAAAAGTAGTTATTGTAGCGTTAAAATTATCAGCAATCCAAAGAACTTCATCAACATCTTGAGCACTAGAGACACAAACTGGACATCCTGGACCTGCAATCAAATCAATTTTTTTCGGTAATAATGATCGTAAACCTGCTTTTACAACATCATGTTCATGCGTTCCACAAACATGCATAATCCTGATATTATCATCTATTGAATCACTTATTTGAGTTATTTTTCTTATCAAAGCTTTAACTAAATCTTTGTCTCTATACTGCTTAGTTGGTTCTGACATCTAGAAGTAATCCTACTAATCTCTGAAATTGCAAAGAAAGCACGAATAAATAACTTCTTCTCTTGGACAAGAAATGGATATTTTTATATAACCTAAAAATTTGAAACTTCCTATGAAAATTCTAGTTACCTACTTCTCGAAAACTGGTAATACAAAAAGGATAGCAGAAGCTATACATGAAATTACATCTCAGAGTAATGATTCAACACTAGGAAATTTTAAGGATCTTAAAGTTAAAGAGTTAAATAACTATGATTTAATTTTTCTCGGTTCTGCTTGCCATCATTCAAATTTAGCACCACCAGTTTTGAGATTTATTAAGAAAATTCCGGGATCTCCAGTATTCAAGCTTGCAGGTTTTGTTACTCATTCAACTTACCCTCCAGAAGGTTCAGAAAGACATGCTAAGCTTTTTGAACAATGGGCAGGCAAGTGTGAAAAAACCTTTGAAAAACTTCAAAAAGAAAAAGAAATCGATTACAAAGGTTTTTTCCGGTGTATGGGCGTTCCTTCAAAACCTATAGAGAGATTCATCCATGCAGAGATAATTACCGAAGAAGAGGAATGGAAAGAATACTTAGAGGAAGTTGTCAAGCACCCCGATGAAAAGGATATTGAAAATGCCAAGTTATTTGCCAAAGAAATTCTTGATAAATGTTAGAACTTTAATGGAATTCTTCTGGAATATGTATAGCGAATTTACACTCTAAAGCACCAACTATAGGAGTTTCAATTGGTTCAACCTTAACAGATTGGTCGAAGATTATATCCCAATATTGTTTGAAATATCCAGCACTACAATGACAGAAATTTGAGGAAATCTCTTTTTCTTCTCCTTTCTTAATTGCTCCCCGAACCCAAGCACAATAGCAGCTATAGTATCTTTTCATTCTTTGATCTTCAGCTTTCAGCATTTTCTGAATTTGATATGGGATTTTTGTTACAATTATCTTATCTCCTTCTCTTTTTCCTGGTGTTATAGTTGGTGATTTTTTGACATATTCAACTACTTCATCATCTATATATTGAGTATATTCTAGCGTCCCCTCATCACGATGTTTCTCAATCCTTTCGACCAACTCCTGCTTTTTCAAAATTAGAAATTCATCAATATCTTTCAGTTTTAAGAAATCTTCTCTATCCCTTTTAGCTTTTTCAACAGGACCTCCATGTAAACAAGGAGCCAAAAGTTCTACTGTTTTTTCTTCTCCAAGAACTCTTTCCATCCTATTCATTATCTCTTCAGTAAACTGTGGTTTTTTATCCGGATGAACTCCTAATGGGGGTATGGTCATTCCCTTGAAAACCTCTTCACAAATTTCTTCACCGTGTTTTTCAGCAATTCTTTGGTGAAGATTATCCATCGCATTATAACCCTCTGCTATATCAATGACTTCAATGATATAATCATATTTTTTTGTGAAATTTGCATAATTTATTATTGCCCTTAATAGATCTAGAATTTCCTCATCTTCTTTTTTAACTAGAATTTCTGTATATTCCAGAATTTTTCCGTCTGGTATTGCATTAATTCTAATATCTTCCTTCTTAAGAAATTCTTGTAGTTCTTGTAGTTTAGTTATGAATATTGTAGCTTGCTCTTTTGTGATGTTGTTTTTCAATAAATATTCTCTAAAAGCTTCCAGTTTCACGATATTACACCTTGTTAATCATCATATGTTTTGATAAATTAACCTTCAAACAGTTATATTTTTTATTAAACTAAATTAGTTATCTTTCTCAACTTGATTTATTCTCTCAACTAATAATTCAGTAAATTCTTCTGCAGCAATTTTACATTCCTTAGAAAGTGGTGTATTGAAATACATAGATTTAGGTTGAATGCCTACATAAACAGTAAGTAAATCAGGAATCGTGGGCTTGAGAAATTCCTCAAGCATTGTCAAAGAGAGAGTATGAGTTGAAAGATGAAAACCACTAGAAACAGCTTCTTTATGGAAGATGGCGATAGCACCTGGTATTTCTTTCATATCTGCTGCATCAACTATAATAATCCTGTTAGGTTTCCATTTCTCAATTTTTCCAAGAAAATGTTCTGGTACTCTTTCACAATAGAAATTCTTTACCCATGTAGGCAAATTTCCCTGTTGAAGTAGTTTTAGGATATGCAATCCGACAGCATCATCACCATTATCTTCATTTCCAATACCTAATATAGCGAGTTTTCTTGCACCTGCTAGAAAATCATCTATAGCTCTAACAAATTCTTCAGTAAATGGTTCTGCTATTTCTTTATTGTTCATTAGCTTAAACTCCAATATTTTGTTGATAAATTCTTCTTTTGAGTTAAAAAAGGAGAAGGTCCTTTAGCTCTTTACTCCTTCTATAAATTCTAAGACGGCTTTACTACACTCTTCAGGATAGAATAACCAAACATATGCATGCATACCACCTTTTATATGGACAATTTTGCTATCAGAGAGAAAAGATTGAAAGAACTTTAAAGCTTCTCGGAATTTTTTATTTTTCCAATTTTCTTCACCAGGAAGAAATAGAACTGGTGCTTTAATGTTCTTATAATAGTCTTCAAATCTTATATCCCAATAATTTTTCATGTAACTTTCACTAACCCAGAGAGGTACTGTACCTGTATATTTTCCGTCTGGAGTTTCATAAATCTCATATTCTGCCATAGTTTGTACATATTGGTTCCAAAAACCGCGAGGTTCATACCTTTCTTTCAGTTTTTCAAGAAGTTCTTCTGGAGAATTGTAGAAAACTTGAGATGATCTTATCCTTTCAAGTGTTTGCTTCTCTTCTTTTTCCTTTTCTTCATCTGTCGGATTATTTAAGCCGTACGGGTCATATACATTATTCATAGCACTACCTTCAACAACAACAGATAAGACTTTATCAGGATATCTTGCTGCAATATTCACTGATAGTTCAGCTCCTAGAGAACTTCCAACAAAATGAGCTTTTTCTATATTCTTCTTTTGCATGAAGAGTACAATATCATCCCCCATTATATCCAAGTTATAATCTGCTTTTGGTTTATCAGAAAGACCATGACCTCGATAATCTAATAGAATCAATCTATATCTGTCTTTTAGATAAGGGACAATACCATTCCACATTGCAAGAGATGAAAATCCAAAATGCAATAAAATTATTGTATCGCCTTCAGCTGGATACTCATGGTAATGTAGTTTAATCCCTCTAACTTCAGTATACTCATCAATCATATTGTTTCCCTTAAATTATTGTAAGTATATAATCATATTAAGCGTCATGATGTATTGAAAAAAACTATCATAGTTTAATGTTTCGAAGACAACACAAAAAGCTAACTGACCTAAAATAGCAATGTTTAAAATAGTTTGGCTCTTCTTTGCTATTACGAAACTGAGTCGATAGCAACGACTAGCCGGGGACCTAGGGCGTCCTTGTACCAGAAGCGCTCTATATGCTGGGGCGAAATCTGATGCTGAGGCTTCGTTGAGGTTGATACGCTCTAACTGGATGGTGTAGAAGCGCCACCCTATGAGACTGTATACACTGGAGGCGCCTTTAGAGGAAGGCGTTAGAAAGGTTGATGTCAAAAAGGGTCAGGCACGGAAGTGAACAGCCCTAAGACTAATATGTGGTGCCCATAGCAAGTGACGTGGAGCTTAAAGTTAGAAAACGGCTTCTGAGATGATGTCAAACTTCAGGTCGCTATGTTCGACTCAGTTGTCTACTACTCTTATATGTTTATACCTAGAATTTTATTTTGTATCTAATTGTGTTTTCAACCAACAGCTTTTACATATATTACCAGCTGTTGCTTCTCCACATTTTTCGCATTCTCTCAATTTTCCCTTAGTTTTTACACCTTTTATTAATTTTAGAAATTTATCGTGTCCTCTAAGGATATTGAAAGAAAGCATGGGTTGCTTTTCCTGTGTTTTGAATACAAATTCCCTTACTTCGCCTCTATAAGCTTCTACGGAATAAGGGCATTGTATCTCTTGGTATTCTAAATCATTAATAATACAGTACATTACAATTTCCGCTTGTGGTGTTGAACGAAAAGGTTTCACTCTTGGTACTAGACTTTCATGAATTTTTCTTGGACTTGGATTCAATCTAGTTAATCTTTCTATGTCTCCTCTAATTATGTTTAGAAGGATTGTCTCTACTTCATCTTCGAGATTATGGGCTGTAACTAAAACGTCAGCGTTGATTTCCTTAGCTGCATAGTTTAGAAGTTTCCTTCTTAGAATGCCGCAATAAGTGCATGCACCAAACTCTCTTTCTTTTCCTCTCTCTCCTAATATTCTTATTATTTCATCCAAACCGTACCCAAAATCTTTCTCAAAAGAGTAGATATGATGTTCTAATCCTAATCTATTTACATGTTTCTTTGCATATTGTAATCCCTCTTCTCGGTAGTTTTCTATTCCTTCATCTATTGTAATAGCAACTATTTCACTCTCTGGGAAATCTTCTTCAATTTTATTTAGAATATCTACTAGAGCTACACTATCCTTTCCACCAGAAATTCCTACAGCAATTCTATCTCTTCTCCCAAACATTTTGTTTTTAGTTATTGTTTTTTGAACTCTTTTTTTCATTTGTTCATTAAAATGATGAATGCATAATGCTAATTTATCATAGGGGCGAAGGTATACAGCTTGATTTCCACAAAACGTGCACTTCATTTATATTACCAACTAAATCTAATCATTGAGAGCGCGAGGTTGATCAATAATATACAGAGACTGAAGAATCTTAATGTATTTAGTATTTTCTTTCTTTTATTCTCATTATATCCTTTAATAACTAGGTAATCCCTTAGGATTTTGTCACCATCTGATATCCAAAGTGGAAGCATATTTAGAAAAACTGCCATTATGCTGAGATTAAGAGTATATAAAATTTCAATATCCCAGTAGTATGGAAACCAAACAGATTGCCAACTTCCTTTTGGAGGTTTATAATTGAAAATATTCACTCCTAGAAATATTTTATTCGTACTATTTGTATTTGTGTTAGGATTTGTTCTTGTAGGTGTAAGTGGAACAATTGTTCCATTTAGTAATTTTAAATAGAGCAAACTTTCGTTTACATAGTTAGCAAGAACTATACTATAATCCTGAACATTGTTAATCTCAGAATAAACGACTGCTAGTTCTGTTGTGTTATATGTGCCCATACTTTGAATTATGTCTCCTCTACTTATTCCAGCATTGATTGCAGGATAATCATCGTATACTTTAGTGACTAAAACACCATCAGAATTTTTATAACCAATTGAAATAATAAAAGGAGACAATAAATAAAGAATCAAAAAGAAAACTGCGAAGACTGAGTTTACTGCAGATCCATTCATAAATACCTTGATTCTTTTCTTTAAGTCTGCCTTTTCTACACTCTCTTTTGCTAATTCAACAAAAGCACCAAAAAGTACAACTAATATTAATATTCCAGATGATTTTATTTCAATACCTTCTCTTCTAGCCATAACACCATGTGCGATTTCATGTGGTACAAGAACAAACAGGATTGGAAGGATGAACAATAAAGCAACCCTAAATTCCATTGTTACTCCAGGAATAATCAATTGCAATCCTATTCCCGCTGGAGATTTGAAGAGAATGAGGAATGGATTTACTAAAAAAAATCCAAACAATGCAATCGTTATAATACCTGCAAGGATTTTACCAATGTTATAAACCCATTTCCAGAATGTTTTCCAATTGTCCCCCATCTTCATTAGGAGTTTGTTAAAAAATTCTGTTTTAAACATTAAACCTAAGGGAAAGAAATGAATCCCAAATCTCTCTAATTTTAGGAAACTACCAAGAGATGTCAGAATTAGTAGTCCCATAATAATTATAAGTAAAATCTGTAAAGCAGTAAGCATCGTTTATTCCCTTTGAACTCTAAAATACATTAAGGGTTTATAAAAAATATTCTTCTATATATTCTACACAATCTTATACTTTTTATTAACAAAACTCAATCCTAAATTGAATGAAAAGAATCATGAAATGGTTTAGTAATAGAGTAATTGGTGAACCCTCAAAAGGGTGTCAGTTATGTTCTCTTGGATCTAAACTTGTTCTCTTTATTACAGGAGAATGTGATTCAAATTGCTTTTATTGTCCTCTCTCAAAAGAAAAACGAAAAGATCTGATTTATGCAAATGAACAGCTTATTACTTCAGTTCAAGAAGCAATTCATGAGGCAAAGATGATTTCAGCTTTAGGTGTTGGAATTACGGGAGGAGAACCTACACACTCAATATCGAGAGTTCTTTCCTACATTTCAGAGTTAAAAAAGGAATTTGGAAACTCATTTCATTGTCATCTTTACACTTCTCATGCAATTCCTGTGAATCAACTTAATCAACTTCATAAAGCAGGATTAGATGAAATTCGGTTTCATCCTCCACGATTAAATCTCTCTAAAGGTATCAAGTCCTCGATCACTCAAGCGAGAAAACTAAATTGGGAAGTCGGTATAGAAATCCCTGTTATTCCAGATGAAAAACAAAAAATAATTGATATTATAGATTATTCCATTGAAAACAATCTTGATTTTTTGAATTTAAATGAGCTAGAGATAACAGAAGCTAATTTTAATATTCTCGAAAAAAGAGGTTACAAAACAAAAAATACTGTTAGTGCAGCAGTACTAGGCAGCGAGAGTTTAGCTCACAATTTGTTGAAGAAGTACAAGAAATCAAAAATCACAATTCATTATTGTTCCTCTAGTTTTAAAGATAGCATTCAATTACGCAATAGGTATATACGACGGGCAAAAAATTATGCAAAACCTTATGATGAAATTACTGATGAAGGTTTAATTGTTAGAGCTAGAATAATTGTGAATGAAAGTGAACAATTGGATAAAATACAAAGTGTTTTGATTAATAAATACAAAGTAAATGAAGAATACTTAGAAATTAGGGAAGAATGTAATACAATTTATTTGAATTGGTATGATGCTCAGAAATATGGACAAGATTTGAATAAACAATTTCAAAATAAAATTAAATCAATTCACATAATACAACAGTATCCTTATCCAGATGGAATAATAACATATCTAGAACCAATAATTGAAGATTATAATTCCTAATTGTCTTTTATTGGAAATCGTAAAAGAGCTGCTATTCCCCCTAATTTTGAAAGCTGTTCCCCAGATTCATGATGGGTTGACATTAGTACAGTATTTCCCCTCATTGCCGAATTTTCCTCCACTAATTTATCTATCTTCATTCTCTTAGAGATATCATCAATTCTAAGCTGATCATCACTAATTAGCAAGGTCTCAATTGCACCCATAGCTAGAGCATTTTTAACATTCTCAAAACCATATGTAACTGTTCCTGTATCTTGCCCTATTCTCTTGAAAACTTCTTCTAGCAACCTCGTTTCATATGCAACTCTTTGATCTTTTGCGATTTTTTCGGGAAGTTTTTTTGATAAGACTTCCTTTAATCCTACTCTTCCACCAGTGCTAACATGAACCCTACTTATTTTTTCTGACAAAGCTGGATCTCTTGTTCTTATGAACTCATGGAAATTTTCAGGAGTAAAACCTGGTCCTGCTAAAATAATAGTTTGTGGGGTGTATTGCTGGTCAACATCGTTTAATATTTGCAATGTGTCGTTGAAGAATTGTCCCATTTCACTTGTGTGCTGTTTTGCATCACTAAATTTTCGTGTTACAGAATATGTGTACTCATTGATTATTTTAACTGAAAATTGTGTTACCATTGCTACACAAGCTGTATTGTCCTCAATAGTGACAACCAATATTTGCGCTAACATCGATGATTTTTCGATATCTTCAAGAATTTTCCTTTCTATGGGTCTCCATTCACTTTTTGTTATTCTTGCTTTTTCCATTAGAGACAATGATAAAGAATGATAGGTTCCAATACTTATTAAATCCTCAGGACCACTAACAATTGTTCCTTTTATTCGTAGATTGTCACCAAAACCATGGAATGCAAACTCCTCAATTTCTATTTCAAGAGTCATCTTTATTCTCTCACCAGAATCAGCACGACCTTCTTCTTCTTTCCGTCTTATCCTTCTCGAAGTGGACGCTTTTATTTTGTCACCTATTTGGAGGATGCGATAGATGGCATAAAGATCATCAATATTTTCCGGAATTAATTCGACAAATCCATGTTTGTAATCCTTTTTGATGACTTTCATCTTTTTTTCTACACTCCATGTTTTTACATAACAACTTAAAATCACAAACCATCATTTTTGACCTTTGTGTTCATGTGATTTTATCAGTGTTGAAAAATCTAAACCTCGATCTTGAATGTCTGTAAAACTAACTCTATAGCTGTCGCCTTTACTTTTTATTAATCCATTAGGTACTGGAAGAAACATAAAATCAGTTCTCTTACCCACAAATTTAACACCTAAGAACGCTTTACCTCCAATTCTTTCTGCGAATTCCAATAATCCTTTAATTTGCGGTTCTTGGACATAAAAGACATCTTGCCGGCAGGTTTTAACTTCTAGAACTAAAATTAAATTCTTCTTAGCACAACCTGCTAATATGTCCGGTCTTGGCATTTTACTTGTTCCTGAAGAAGAAGGAGCTCTCATTACTGCAAAACCATTTTCCCATAAACGGTTTACAAGCATGCGTTCATAATCAGAAGCTCTTTTTTTGCTCAAGAATTTCATCTCTAATGAATTGTCACTATTAAGGATATACCTACATTTATGTTTAAAAATATGTTTCCTTTAATACGAATGAAATTTAGTAGAATAAAAATAGATTAACTGAATATTCAAAAACAAAAAGAGAACAACAATTAGCTTCAAAATTATACGGTGATTATCTTGGAAAATAATGAAATATCTGTAAGACACATGGTGGAAAACGATATTGCATTTGTCTATAATGTTGAACGCAAAAGTTTCCCTTACCCATTTGGACAGAATTTGATTCATAATATATACATTGCAGCTCCTGAATTGTGCTTAGTTCTTGAACATAAAGAGGAAGTAATCGGCTTTTTACTGGGTGGATATACTTCTCTTCCTAGACAAGCTCATATCCTTTCCATTGCAATTCTTCAAGAATATAGAGGAAGAGGTCTAGGAAAAAAAATCTTGAATCACTTTCTTAATACTATTAATAGATTAAATTATACTAGTGTAAAATTGGAGGTTAATGTAGATAATCATAAAGCCATTAAAATGTATGAAGAGTTTA